>JAZQJN010000020.1:0-16083 GCA_045541655.1 Acutalibacteraceae bacterium | reverse complement strand
GAAAAAACCGCCTTTGGTTTTGCCAAGAAATATGCCGAAGACGTGGGCATGATTATAAACCGTGCCGAAACCGAGCGTCTTGCCAAAGGTTGCACCGAGGTTAAGACCACAACGGGTCAGCATCCCGGCGGTATGGTTGTTGTACCAAAGGGTTATGAAATATACGATTTCTGCCCCATTAACCGCCCTGCCGATAAGGCAGATGCCGAAACCCTTACCACCCACTTCGACTTTAACTCAATGCACGATACCTTGTTTAAACTTGATGAACTCGGTCACGATATTCCAACCATCTGTAAGTATCTTGAAGAATACACAGGTATCCCAATTTCTTCGGTATCCTTAAGCGATAAAAAGGTTATGAGTTTGTTTGAATCCCCCGAGGCGTTGGGAGTAACCGAGGCAGATATTCTGTGTCCTACGGGAACGCTTTCCCTCCCCGAACTCGGCACCAACTTCGTTGTAGGAATGATTACCGAATCTAAACCTAAAACCTTCTCCGACCTTTTACAGATATCGGGACTTTCCCACGGTACCGACGTATGGCTGGGTAATGCTCAGGAACTTATCCAAAAGGGTATTTGTACCATATCCGAGGTTATCGGTACCCGTGATAACATTATGACCTATCTTATCCACAAGGGTGTTGAACCTCAAACCGCCTTTAAGATAATGGAGATTGTCCGTAAAGGTAAGGCGACCAAACTGCTTACCGAGGAGCATATTCAGGCGATGAAGGATAACGACGTCCCCGATTGGTACATTGAATCCTGCTATAAAATTAAGTATATGTTCCCCAAAGCCCACGCCGCCGCCTATATGATAGGAGCCCTCCGTCTTGGTTGGTATAAGGTATATCATCCCCTTGAATACTATGCCGCCTACTTCACCGTTCGCGGTGAGGATTTGGATGCAGTGGTGTTAAGCGGTGGTATTACTGCGGTGCGAAATAAGATTCGTGAACTCGACCTTAAAGATAAGCAAAAACTTACATCCGCCACCGAAAAGAGCCAACTTACCTCACTGCAAATTGCCAATGAGGCCATGTCGAGAGGAATTGAGTTCTTGCCTATCCACCTTTATAAATCCGCCGCTACCGCATACGTGGTTGAGGATGGTAAAATACGTCTTCCCTTTGGCTCTTTGGCAGGTGTAGGTGCCGCGGCTGCCCACTCCCTTGCCGATGCCGCAAAGGAAGCCCCCTTCACTACCTGGGATGATATTGCCGCCCGTACCCAAGCCAACAAAACGGTTATTGATGCTATGGGTGAAATGGGTGTCCTTGATGATGTTCCAAAGTCCCTGCAATTTTCATTCTTTTAATGTGACACAAAACAAAAAGCGTTATCTCATTTTCGAGATAACGCTTTTGTTTTATTGCTTTTCTATTAGAGTATCTTTTCAATAATTTCGGCTTTGTAGCCACGCATCCAGATTGATGGGGTGATACGAAGGGTATATCCGCCGCCGTTATCACAAGTCCAATTGCTGAAAGGTGCTTCGGGAATACCGCAGACCGACAAAATACCCATTATGTTTCCGCCGTGGGTACAAACAACGGCACGTTGTTCACCCTTTTTCATAATATCTTCAACTATCTGGGCAAAGGCCACCACACTGCGTTTAACAAAATCCTGGGTAGTTTCTCCGTTGGGAGGGGTTTTACCCCTTAACCATTCGTGGAAATCTTCGTTATCCATAAGTTCGCTGCTGCTCTTACCGTCGAAATCACCAAGGTCGCATTCCTTAAGATTTTCTACCGTGATATACTCCCTGTCGGGATAAAGAATATCCAAGGTTTCGGTGCATCTTTTCATAGGGCTTGTGTAGATTGCATCCACGTCGGGATATTCCTCCTCTGCCCTTCTTTCCCTGAGCAATTCCTTACCCTCTTCGGTTAAAGAAACGTCGGTTCTGCCATAATAAACCACGTCGTCATCTTTAGTGCATTTTCCGTGGCGGATAAGATATATAATATAACTTTTCATAAATAAAAATACCTCTTTACAAAATCCTTTAAGGGTATTATAATGTATTGTGGGTATAAATTCAAGTATTATTACTGAAAGGATATAATTTTATGAAAAACTCCTTTCCTGCCGCCATTACCGAACTTAGAAAAGCCAAGGGTTTAACCCAAAAGCAGGCGGCAAAAGCATTGGGGATTTCTCAATCACTTCTTTCCCACTACGAGAACGGTCTTCGTGAATGCAGTTTAGACTTTTTACTTAAAATCTCAGACTTTTACGATGTTACCTGCGACCGAATTTTAGGTCGTTCTATTCCCGTTTGTCAAGATACAGATAATAAAGATAATTTATCCCAACTTCAAAACATTTACGACTCCATAGACATAATGTTTGACCTGGTGGAACAATGCAATAATCCATCAATTTCAAAGGAAATTGCCGAATTTATATACATATCTATCTATCGCATATTCCGCCTTGTTTATTTTTCGGGAAGAAATTCGGGAGAGGGTATTTTCAACCTTCCAAAACACACCTATCGTGCTATGGCAGATGCCAAAATGCAGATGTCCGAATCGGAAATCCGCTGTGCTCTTTCGGGTTGGGATGAATCGGGTATTCTTGAACCTGTGTCAGATAAGGGTGCTTTAACCTATACAAAGAGAGAACTTTCCGCACTTTACGGAGAAAAATTTGACCGCTTACTTGAACTTTTAGCGGCAGCAGAAGAAAAGATATCATAAAAAATATTATTTTGGAATTATCAATGAGGGGAAAATTATATGGCAGATTACATTGAAAATTTTGACGGGCTTAATATGCCCCACAGTCTCGAAGCCGAGCAATCGGTTTTAGGGGCTATTTTGCTTGAGCCCTCCTGCATAAATAATGAAAAGGTATCATTACTTTCCCCTAACTATTTTTATCTTCCTCAACATAAAGTTCTTTTTAGTGCTATGCAAACAATGTCCGCCTTTTCAAAGGATATTGACCCCATCACACTACTTGAACAACTTCGCTCCGAAGGTAATGAGGAAGCAGCGGGCGGTAAGGAATATCTTGCTAACTTGGCCGCTATTGTACCATCAGTTGGCAACGTTGGAGCTTATGCCGACGTTGTTACCGAAAAACACTATCTTCGTGCCCTTATATCTGCGGGACAAACCATTGTATCCACCGCAAGAGATGCCACCGTTTCAGCCGAAAAACTTATTGAAGCGGCGGAACAAAAGATATATGAAATCCGTCAGGGTAATGACTCCTCCGGACTTGTAAAATTAGGGGATGTTCTTAAAACCGAAACCCTTGACCGACTGAATAAACTTGATAATCCCGAAACTCAAAAAGAGATGAAGGGTATTCCCACAGGAATATCTACCATAGATAATTTTATAAGCGGTTTCCACAAATCCGACCTTATTGTTATCGGTGCTCGTCCCGGTGTTGGTAAAACCTCCCTTACCCTTGGTATGGCACGAAACGTTGCCATTACATCCAAACGCAGGGTTGCCTTCTTTGCCCTTGAGATGTCTAACGACCAGTTGGCACAAAGAATCCTTTCCGCAGAGGCGGCGGTTGATGTTAAAAAACTTCGTTTCGGTAACCTGAAGAATGATGAATGGGAACGCATTGTTACCGCATCCACCGAACTATTTAATACCGATTTTTATGTAGATGAAACTGCTGTTACCACCGTATCTCAAATCAAATCCAAACTACGCAGAAATCGTCCCGATATAGTATTTATCGACTATTTGCAACTTCTTAATGCCCCTGGAAAGAGTTCCGACAGCCGTGTTAACGAAGTTTCTAAAATGACCCGTGAACTTAAAATTATGGCAAAGGAACTTAATATACCCGTTGTTATTTGTTCTCAGTTATCCCGTGAAAGCGATAAACGCGGACGTTCCCACGTTCCGCAACTTTCCGACCTTCGTGATTCAGGTTCTATTGAGCAGGATGCCGATATTGTTCTGCTTCTTCACCGTCCTCAAATGTATGAACTTACAGGTGAAACTGTAGAGGCGTCGGTTCACGAGGCACAATGTATCGTTGCCAAAAACCGTCACGGTGAAACAGGTATTGCCTATCTCCATTGGGCAGAAAATCTTGCCCGTTTTACCGCGGGAGAACCACCCGAAAAAGACGATTATTAAAATATTTATTTATAAATTATTATGTATTCAAAGTTTTTACATACAATAGAAAAGCACGGTATGCTGACACCAAATTCGAAGGTGTTGGTTGCCCTTTCCGGCGGAGCAGATTCGGTTTTGATGCTTCGCCTGCTTTGTCGTTATCGGGAAGATTTTGGGCTTAATATCCGTGCCGCTCACCTGAATCATTGTCTACGAGGTGAAGAATCTTTAAGGGATGAATCCTTTGTAAAATCCCTTTGTGAAACCTTAAATGTCCCCCTTGAAATAAAGAGGGTTGACATCCACGCCGAGTGTGAAAAAACGGGTGAGGGATGCGAAGAATGCGGTCGTCGTATCCGTTATGAATTTTTCAACACCCTTGTTGGTGACGGTGTAATTGCCACCGCCCACAATTTAGATGACAGGGTGGAAACACTGATTATGAATATCATCAGAGGCACAACTCTTAACGGACTGTGTTCCATATCTCCTAAAAGAGATAACATTATTCGCCCCTTAATAGATATTTCAAAGAAGGATATTTGTATCTACTGCGAAAAAATGGGATATGATTTTGTTACCGACAGTTCGAACCTTACCGACATATACCGTAGGAACCAGATAAGGCATAACATTCTCCCATATTTGTTTGATACCAATCCATCCTTTGATAAATCGGCACAAAGAATGTTTGAGGCACTTGATACCGATAATGATTATTTACTTTCTCTTGCACAAAATGAACTTGAAAAATGTAAAATCGGAGAAAATATTTATTCGGCAGAGATGCTTAAAAATATTCATCCTGCAATACTGAACCGTGTTCTTATTTTGGCATCTAAAGGGGCGAAGGCACATCCCGAAAATCTTCATATTGATATGATAAGGGAAATATTATCACAAAAGGGTAAAATAAATTTACCAGGTAATATCTTTGTTATCTGCGATGGAAAATCCTTAAAATTTGAAAAAAATTCCCTCATAGAAATACACGAAAAAGATGAAATTACCGAAATCAAAGCAACCGTAGGTGAAAATCGGCTTTTTGGTAAGAAAATCGTGTTAAAACAGGGGTCATTGGGGCAAGATAATTATTGCAAAAAAGTTCACAATATGTTATCATATAATTTACTTGATTGTGATAAAATACAAGGTGAACTGTTCCTTAGAAATCGTCGCGAAGGAGATAAGATATCCCTCCCAAAACGAAAAATTACTAAGTCCCTGAAAAAACTCTATTCGGAGGAAGGTTTATCTAAAGAAGAGCGAAATACGAATATTCTTCTTTGTGATTCTTTGGGAGTTATATTTGTTGAAGGTTTCGGCATCACCAAACGTGTTGCAATAAGCGAAAGCACAAAAAATATATTAGAGATAGAAATATTCCAGTCGGAGGAACAAAAAAATGGCGGAGCATATTGAGAGAGTATTAATTACAACCGAACAGATTAAAGAGGCGGTTAGTCGTATTGCAAAACAAGTTACACAGGATTATCAAGGTAAAAAACTTGTTTTATTGGTCGTGTTAAAGGGTTCTTTACCCATCGCTGCAGACCTTATGAGAGAAATCGACCTTCCTATGGAAATAGATTTCATTCGTCTTTCGAGTTACGGCAACCTTACATACTCTTGCGGTAAGGTTACTATGAGAGATAATTATATTCCCGACGTTGAAGGTAAAGATATTCTTGTGGTTGAAGATATTATCGACACAGGTCTCACCCTTTCTTATCTCCGTGATGAACTAAATAAAAGGGGTGCTGCAAGTGTTAAGATTTGCACACTCCTCAACAAAAAAGCCCGTAGAGAAAAACCCGTTGAGGTTGATTATGTGGGTTTCAGTATTGAAAATGAGTTTGTTATTGGCTACGGCCTTGACTATAATGAACGTTATCGCAATCTCCCTTACATAGGCATTCTTAAACTTGATGATTAGTTTTTGTTTTGTCTTTCGGGTAATAGCGGAAAGGAAATTTTATTGATGAAGAAAAACATTAGAAACACAATGCTCTTAATTGCAATCCCTCTTATTGCGATTGCCCTTATTATGACGGTGGTAAACAACACGAACAATAAGGAAAAGGTTGAATATTCCGATATTGTTCAAAAGTTTTACACCGATTCTATTGACTCATTCTCCCTTAACCTTTCTTCAGGACGACTTGAGTATTACGAAAAGTCCGACAAAGATGATAAAAAAGTTTACGAAGTCCCAAATGTAGAGGTTTTCTATAACGATATTGGCGAATATCTTAAAGAGAAAAATCTCGATGCGGTGAATGTTACAGGTACCGATGCAGCAGGAACAATATCCTACAACTATACCGTTTCTAAGGGCGGTTGGATTGTAAGTATGTTGCCCACCGTTCTCATTTTTGGTGCATTTATTATCTTCTGGATATTTATGATGCGTAAAATGGGTGGCATGGGCGGTGCCGATAAAGCCATGGGCTTCGGCAAAGCCAAGTTCAAAAAACAGGTGGATGAAAAGAAAAAAACCACCTTCAAAAACGTTGCAGGTGCCGATGAAGAAAAAGAAGAACTTTCTGAATTGGTTGAATTCCTTAAAAATCCCAAGAAGTTTAATGACCTTGGTGCCCGTATTCCTAAGGGTGTTCTCCTTGTAGGCCCTCCGGGAACAGGTAAAACCCTTCTTGCAAAGGCGGTTGCCGGTGAAGCCGGTGTTCCCTTCTTCTCTATCTCCGGTTCCGACTTTGTAGAAATGTTTGTCGGTGTGGGTGCATCCCGCGTCAGAGATTTATTTGACCAGGCAAAGAAAAACTCCCCCGCCATTATCTTTATCGACGAAATCGATGCCGTTGGTCGTCAAAGAGGCACTGGTCTCGGCGGCGGTCACGATGAACGTGAACAAACCCTCAACCAACTCCTTGTTGAGATGGACGGTTTCGGCACCAACGAAGGTGTTATAGTTATTGCCGCCACCAACCGTTCCGATATATTAGACCCCGCACTTCTTCGTCCCGGCCGTTTTGACCGTCAGGTCGTGGTTGGATATCCCGACGTTAAGGGACGTGAAGAAATCCTTAAGGTTCATTCCAGCGGTAAACCCTTAGGTCCCGACGTATCCCTCAAAACTATCGCTCAAACCACTGCGGGTTTTACCGGTGCAGACCTTGAAAATCTTCTCAACGAAGCGGCTCTCCTTGCCGCCCGTAAAGGCAACAAAGCAATTGTTGAGGCCGATATTGAAGAAGCCACCATTAAGGTTGTTATGGGTGTTGAGAAAAAATCCCGCATCCTTTCAGATAAAGATAAACTTATTACAAGTTATCACGAAGCAGGTCACGCAGTTGTATCCTACTTCTTACCCACTCAGGATGACGTTCATCAAATATCCATCATTCCTCGCGGTATGGCAGGTGGTTACACTATGTACCGTCCCGCCGATGATAGAGGTCACGTTTCCAAAACCGAACTTGAGGAACAAATCTGTTCCCTCCTTGGCGGTCGTGTTGCAGAAAAGATTACCCAATCCGATATCTGCACAGGTGCTTCTAATGATATTGAAAGAGCCACCGAAATTGCACAAAAGATGGTTATGAAGTACGGTATGAGCGAGAAGTTAGGTCCCATTGTTTACGGCAACGCTCACGAGGAGGTATTCCTCGGTCGCGACCTTAACACCACTCCCACCTACTCGGACAAAATTGCCACTGAAATTGATGCCGAAATCAATCGCATTATTGATGAAGCATACAAAAAGGCGGAGAATATTCTTAACGAGAATATTATGAAACTTCACGAGGTTGCAAAATATCTTTTCGAAAACGAAAAGATGGATGCCGAAACCTTCAAAACTGTAATGACCAACTAATTAAAATTATAAGGGCAAGGGTGAATATAAAATTCGCCTTTGCCCTATAAGAGTTTTATAAGGGATGTTAAAATGCGTAGATTTTTTGAAAGAATTGCGGACTACATTCGCGAAACCGATAAAATCTTAATACTTTTATGCCTTGCCGCCTGCCTGTATGGCTCTACGGTTATTCTTTCGGCTACATATATCGGCAGCGGTTTTCAAAGATGTATCGTTCAACTTATCGGTACCTTTTTGGGACTGGGTATTGCGGTTTTTATATCCCTTTTCGATTACAAAAACATCCTTAAATATTGGTATTTGTTTGCAGGGTTGGGATTCGGTCTTGTTATGCTTACATTTTTCTTCGGTTATGCTCCCGAAGGCACCGACGATAAGGCATGGCTTGCTCTTCCCTTCGGTCAGTCCTTTCAGCCCTCCGAACTCCTTAAGGTTGCCTTTGTTATATCCTTTACCACCCACATACTTAAGGTAATGAAACGAGGATATATATCCTTCTTTAATGTTATTTTGCTTTGTATCCACGGTGCTATTCCTGTTGTACTTATCCATATTCAGGGCGACGACGGTACCGCTATGGTTATTTTCCTTATGTTCCTTGCTATGCTTCTTACCGCCAAGGTAAGTTTGTGGTATTTTGCCGCAGCAGGAGGTGCTGTGGCAGTTGCCGCACCTATCCTCTGGTTCTTTGTTATGAATATAGACCAAAAATCTCGTTTTTTGGCACTATTTAATCCCGACCAATACGAAGCCATTATCTATCAACAGGCAAGGGGTATGACCGCCATTGGTTCAGGTGGATTTTTTGGTTATGGTCTGTTTAACGGTCCCTACGTTCAGGGTGGGAATATCCCCCTTGGATATAACGATTTTATCTTTGCATCAATCGGCGAGGAATTGGGATTCTTAGGTTGTATGACAGTTATCGGTTTGCTCTTTGCCATTTGTTACAGAATACTCATCGTGGGATTAAAATCCAGAGATATTCAGGGTAAAATAATTTGTTCAGGTATATTTGCTATGTTTGCCGCACAGTCGGTTATCAATATTGGAATGTGTGTTTCCATTCTCCCTGTTATTGGTATCACTCTACCATTTTTTAGTGCGGGCGGTACTTCCACAGTTAGTTTGTTCCTTGGTATTGGTCTTGTTTTAAGTGTATACAAAAGCCGAAATCGCAAGGCACTTGTGTTAGGTGATTAGTTCTATCCCCTGCCATACCACGCGAATAATAGGATGCAGGAAGCATACAGCAATGTTTAGTACGGTATTAATTGTTTCTTTGGCATTTTCCTTATTAATTTCCACCTTCTTTGAAAAGAAGTTCATAACGTAATTTGTATCATCTTCATCAATTTCTATTGTGGACTCCACTGTGCCAAATCCAATTTGTTTACTCCTTTCATCCACCACTACCGAAAAAATCAACACCGATATGATGCATACCATAACCATAGATACCATAAAAAAAGTTCTAAAAAAACTACTTATTCCTTCTTTATTATTTTGATTTTTATTTCTTTTTCTTTTAATTAAAACCACGTTTTTTCTCAATATATTTTCTCCTATACTTTTAAGGATGGTGTTGTTTATGATAGACAAAACCGAAAAAAAGAAGTTCCCTTTGTCTCCTCAACTGATAACAGGGATCGCTATTGTTATAGTATTATCCATTATTTTTATAATAGTGTTCTTTCCAAAAAATAATCCTATTAACCCTTTCCCCACCTCTACCGACACCGCTACCGATTTGATCGAAACCATTACCGACATTGAAGAAGTATCATCGGTGGAAAGCAGTATGGTATCCTCCATTGTGGATACGTCCTCCGTTAGCAAACCCACATCCTCTACTGTAGATAAAAATGTTAGTATTATCAATTACAAATCCCGTCAAACCTACTCTATGATGTGGAAAGGGATTGAAGATCTTTGTAAGGAATACCCTGAAATTTTATCTTATTCGGTTTATGGCAAATCCACAAAAGGTAGAAACTTGTTCCTTGTGAAAATGGGAAGCGGAAGCAAAAAAGGACTTGTTGTTGCAGGTATTCATGGCAACGAACATCTTACCACCGCTTATGCTTTAAGATGTATTGAAGAATACTGCCGTACATATAAAAATGGCGGTAAACTTGGAAATTATGACCTGAAGGAATTGTTTTCAAAATATACTCTGTATATTGCCCCTAACTGTAATCCTGATGGCTCGGAAATTGCCCATAATGGAGATAGTCCTTTGGTTGCCATTAGTGGTGGACTTAACAGAGACGAATACAAAGCCAACGCCAACGGCGTTAATCTTAACCGAAATTTTCCCTTCTTTTTTGAGGGAATCGTAGAATACGGTACTACACCAAGCAATCAAAATTCCAAAGGTCCTTCGGGTGGCTCAGAGATAGAAACCAAGGAACTTATGGCACTTTGCAATGAAAATTCCTTTGCATTTATGCTTTCTCTCCACGTTAGAGGCAACATAACCTATTGGTCGGATATTATTACTAAAGACGCCGGTGGTATTACATCAGGACTTTGTTCTAAAATTCAAAATGTAACCGGAATTGTAAAAGTATCCTCCCCCACTTCCAAACCCTCAAGTTATGGTGGCGGATTTGAAAACTGGTTTAGATATACATATCAACGCCCCGGTATTTGCGTTGAACTTATGCCAAGTTACAACAGCGAGGAATTCCACGTCCACGGCAACAGTAGCATAAACGAGCAATATTTTGATAGTACAACCGTTTGGAACAAAACCAAATATTTGTTTGCTCTTACTATGGATTACGTATCTTAAATTAGAAAAACAAATACTGCATCAGAGCAAACGTTGTTGCCCCAAAGCAACTCCAAAATAATGCATTGGATATTCTCCCAATTTTACCGAAACGCTTACCACCGTTTTGAAAAATCTTTGTTTTGGGTGGTTTGCTTAAATTGTTTATCATTTGTTTTGCTTCGGCTTTTAGTCGATGTTCATCAATATCATCCAATTGCGGTCTTACAAACAAAAGTGCTCTCTCAAAATAGAGATTTCCCGTTTCACCTATCTCTATTATTTGTCGGTTTATACCTTTTATCATTTAGTTGCTTTTCCTTTCGCTCAGATATAATTATCTTTGGCAAAAAATGAAAGTTGTATTCAACATTTAAGGAGGGATATAATATGTGTAAAACGGTTGTTTACGGCGGAAGTTTTGACCCACTTCATTTTGGTCATATTGAACTTGCCAAAAACGCCCTTTCAGAAACAGGTGCACATCGTTTAGTATTTATCCCTGCTAAAGTTTCTCCCTTTAAGAAGAATACAAAACAGACGGAATTTATTCATCGTTACAATATGTGCAAACTTGCTTGTTCCTATATAGATAACGCCCTAGTGGATGATATTGAAAATCATCTTCCCGCCCCGAGTTACACCGCAAACACCCTTTGTGAAATAAAGAAAAAATATAACGACGTCCTTGTTTTTGTGTGCGGTGCCGACTCATTTATGGATTTAGACAGGTGGAAAAATCCTGAAGAGATATTCTCAATGGCAGAGATATTCACCGCCGTCAGGGATGACGTGGATATAGATGCCCTAAACACTAAAAAAGCACAACTTGAAAAAATGGGGGCAAGGGTTATTATTTCAAAAATGCCGCCTGTTGATATTTCATCAACCAAAATCAGAAATAATATAAAGAACAATATATCCAACGAAGAACTTGTTCCGAAAGAAATTTTAGAATACATAAACACTCAAAATTTATATAAGGAGTGACTTTATGAATACTGTAAATTATGATGCCATAATTAAAGAAAGATTATCCGAAAAAAGATATATCCACTCACTGAACGTGGCAAAAGAAGCGGTGCGACTTGCAAAGAAATATGGTGCCGATGAAGAAAAGGCATATATTGCGGGTATTCTTCACGATATTTGCAAGGAAGATTCTCCCGAAACTCAATTGCAAACCATTAAAAAATATGGTATAACTGTTGATGAGTTTACACTACAATCCACAAAACTTTATCACGCCAAAGCGGGTGCCGCCTATGTTTTGGGTGAACTGGGTATAGATGATGAAGATATTTTAAATGCTATTCTCTATCACACCACCGCAAGAAAGGATATGTCCATTCTTGAAACGGTAATTTATCTTGCCGATTATATTGGTGAAGACAGAAATTACAACGGCGTAGATGAAATGCGATGTGAAACCGAAAAATCTGTTTTAGACGGAATGATTTACGCCCTTAAATTTACAATGCAGGATTTAGCAGGTCGGGAACTTGTTATTCATCCCGATACCTTTAACGCATATAATCAATACATAACTAAAAAACGAGGTAATTAAAATGGCAGAAGATTTTATCATTAGCAGAGATTCTGTAAAAAAAGAAAAAGTTCCTAAGAAAACCCGTGTTATCGTAAATGTTATTCTTTCGGTGATACTTGCCTTTTCTCTTTTGTTTGATGTTGCGGCACTTGGACTTATGCTCAAACCCACCGAGTCCTCCGGAAGTGCAAAAAAAGAAATGGAAGACATTGTTAAAAGTAATAGCAAGGACGTTACCTATTTCCTTGTAGTAGGTACCGACGAAGGTTCCACACTTACTGATATTATGATGCTTGTGTGTTTTGACCACGGTGCTAAAAAAATAAATATTCTTCAAATCCCTCGCGATACCTACATCGGTTCCGATATTCCCACCGGTAAAATCAACGCAACTTACGGTGCTGCTGAAGAGGGCGAAAGCAAAATCAACTTCCTTATGAAACGAATCAACACCCATTTAGGACTTCCTATCGACCATTACGTTACGGTATCTATTTCCGCATTCCGCAAAATTGTTGATGCAGTGGGCGGTGTTGATGTTTACATTCCTCAAAATATGAGTGCTTACGACTCAAAGGATGTTTTGTATCATTTCTCTAAAGGCACTCGCCATCTTAACGGTGGTGAGGCAGAGGCATTTGTCCGTTACCGTAAGGGATACGCTATGGGCGACTTAGGTCGTGTTGAAGCACAAAGAAACTTCTATGCCGCATTCCTTAAGGCAGTTATGGAAATGTCCTATGGTGAAATGGCATCCATCGCCACCAAATGCTATAACGATTTTAATACAAGTATGGCCGTGGGTACCATTATCGGATATGCTCAAGAGGTTCAGAAGTTGAGTATGGATGATATTAAAATCTTCTCTGTGCCCGGTCAATCGGGAACCTTTGCTCCTAAAGGACAAGCATTATCTTATTATTCCATTCACAAACAGGAATTTGTTGACCTTATTAATGAGCATTTCCTCCCCTATGAGCGATATGAAAAGGTTACTCAAGATCTTCAGATAAACGAACTCCACTCCACCTATTATGACGGTGCTTTGGATAACGACGATTCAAATCTCGGCGATTACGTAGATGGTAATAAGGATTAGAAAGGATGAATAGTATGGATATAAATAAAATTATTGAAACCGCTGTAAAAGCATTAGATAAGAAAAAGGCAAAGGATATTCAGGTTATAGATATTAGTGATTTATCTATTTTAGGTGATTATCTGATTATTGCAGGGGGTAATTCCTCTACTCAGGTTAAGGCACTTGCCGATGAGGTTGAATACGCTTTATCTCAAGAGGGTGTTGAACCCCATCACATTGAGGGCAAATCCACCTCCTGGATTGTCCTTGACTATAAAGACGTTATGATTCACGTTTTCCACCACGAAGCAAGAAACTTCTATGCTCTTGAACGCCTTTGGGCAGATGGAAAACCCGTTGATATTTCAAATTTAGTTGAGATTGGTGATTAAGATGAAAAACTACGATTACAAACAAATTGAGAAAAAATGGCAGGATAAATGGGAAGAAAGCGGTATCTTCCACGCCGAAAACAAAAGCGAAAAACCCGGCTTTTATGCCTTGGTTGAGTTCCCCTATCCCTCAGGTCAAGGACTTCACGTAGGCCATCCCCGTTCCTACACCGCCCTTGATATTATCTCCCGTAAACGCCGTAAACAAGGATACAACGTTCTTTATCCTATGGGCTGGGATGCTTTCGGTCTTCCCACCGAAAACTTTGCTATTAAGAATCATATCCACCCCGAAATTGTTACCGCAAACAATATCGCCCGATTTAAAGAACAACTTAAATCTTTGGGATTTTCTTTTGACTGGAGTCGCGAGATCAACACCACCGACCCTGAATACTACAAATGGACCCAATGGATATTCTTAAAACTTCTTGAAAAAGGTCTTGCCTATAAAAAAGAAATGGCGGTTAACTGGTGTACCTCCTGCAAATGCGTTCTTGCTAACGAAGAGGTTGTTGGCGGTGTTTGCGAACGTTGCGGTAGTGAGGTTGTCCGTAAGGTTAAAAGCCAATGGATGCTCAAAATCACCGAATATGCTCAGCGTCTTATTGATGACCTTGACGATGTTGATTATATCGAACGTGTTAAGATTCAACAAAGAAACTGGATTGGTCGTTCTACCGGTGCTCAAGTAAACTTCAATTCCACCGCAGGTGATACCATCACCATCTATACCACTCGTCCTGATACCTTATTCGGTGCAACCTATATGGTTATCTCCCCCGAACACCCCCTTATTGATAAATGGGCAGATAAACTCTCCAACATAGATGATATTATGGCCTACCGTGAAGAGGCCTGCAGAAAATCAGACTTTGAACGTGCCGAAGTTCAAAAGGATAAGACCGGTGTATGTCTTAAGGGTGTTGAGGCAATAAATCCCGTAAACGGAAAACAAATCCCCATATTTGTATCCGACTACGTTCTTATGTCTTACGGTACCGGTGCTATTATGGCGGTTCCTGCCCACGATACCCGTGACTATGAATTTGCCAAGACCTTCAACCTCCCCATTATTGAGGTTGTTGCCGGCGGCGATATTGAAAAAGAAGCATTCACCGACTGCGAAACCGGTGTTATGGTAAACTCCGACTTCCTTACCGGTCTTTCGGTTGAGGATGCCAAGGTAAAGATTATCGACTGGCTTAAAGAGAAGGATATCGGCTTTGAAAAGGTAAACTACAAACTTCGTGACTGGGTATTCTCCCGTCAAAGATATTGGGGCGAACCTATCCCTGTTGTGTTCTGCGAGAAATGCGGATGCGTTCCCATTCCCGAAAGTGAACTTCCCCTTAAACTTCCTATGGTAGATTCCTACGAGCCCACCGATAACGGTGAATCTCCCCTTGCTAAGATCGATTCCTTCGTAAACACCACCTGTCCCTGCTGTGGCGGTCCTGCCAAGAGAGAAACCGACACCATGCCCCAATGGGCAGGTTCATCCTGGTATTTCCTCCGCTATACCGACCCCAACAACAGCGAGGCACTTGCATCTAAAGAAGCCCTTGATTACTGGACTCCTGTTAACTGGTACAACGGCGGTATGGAACACACCACCCTCCACTTGCTTTATAGCCGTTTCTGGCACAAGTTCCTTTATGATAACGGCGTAGTTCCCACCAAAGAACCCTATGCCCGTCGCACCAGCCACGGTATGATTTTAGGTGAAAACGGCGAAAAGATGTCTAAATCCCGCGGTAACGTTGTTAATCCCGATGACGTTGTAAACGATTACGGTGCAGATACTATGCGTATGTACGAAATGTTCATCGGCGACTTTGAAAAATCTGCTCCCTGGTCCACCAACTCCATTAAAGGTTGCCGCAGATTTATTGACCGCGTGTGGGCTTTACAGGATATGGTAGTTGAGGGTGATACCTACAGCAAGGCACTTGAAAAGACCATCCACCGCACCATTAAGAAGGTGGGCGATGATATTGAAGATATGAAATTCAATACCGCTATCGCCGCTATGATGGCTCTTATCAATGAAATAGATAAGGTTAAATCATTAAATAAGGCCGACTTCAAGGCACTTCTTTCTATGCTCAACCCCTTTGCTCCCCATATCACCGAGGAACTTTGGGAAACTATGGGCTTTGACGGTTTCTGCTCTCTTGCCGACTTCCCCACCTATGATGAGGCAATGTGCAGGGATGACGAACTCGAAATCCCCGTTCAAATCAACGGTAAACTTCGTTCTCGTATTGTTATCCCCAACGGAGCAGACCAGGCAACCGCTTTAGATATTGCTAAGAAAAGTCGGATCGTAGCCATGT
>JAZQJN010000019.1:0-1947 GCA_045541655.1 Acutalibacteraceae bacterium | reverse complement strand
TTAAAACGGGTGACTTTCGTTTAGAAAAGAGAATGCTCCTCGATGTAATTGTTAATTCGGGTGAAACTGAAATTAATCATTTGGCACTTAATGAAGTGGTTGTATCCCGTGGCGGTGCCGCCAGGATAATCGATATAAACGTATCGGTAGATGGTTGTGACCCTATCAAATACGGAGCCGATGGAATTATCGTATCAACCCCCACAGGTTCTACTGCATATTCACTGTCTGCAGGCGGTCCCGTAATGGATACCTCTATTGAGGGAATGATATTAACCCCTATTTGTCCTCATTCTCTTGACACTCGTTCGGTAATATTCTCGGCAGATACCAACCTTACAATAGATGGTAAATGTCGCAGCGGTGGTGAGGTCTTTTGTTCGGTGGATGGTGAAATGCCCATTGACGTAACGAATGGAAGTATCACCATAAAAAAATCAAACACCACAGTCAACCTTATCAGAATAAAAAATGACCCCTTCTACAAGATATTTAAAGATAAAATCAAATAGATAGGAAAAAGATATATGAAAAAGAGCAGACACGCTAAAATAAAAGAAATCATAACCGAAAAGGCAATCGAAACCCAAGAAGATTTACTTCTTTGCCTTCGTTTAGAGGGCTTTGACGTAACCCAAGCCACAGTATCCCGTGATATAAAGGAACTCCGTCTTATAAAGGCATTTGATAGTAATCACACCTATCGTTATATGAGCCCCCACGCCGATATCGGTGAAATCGAAACCAACTACACCCAAATTTTCAGGAGTTCGGTGAGTTCGGTAGATAGTGCAGGTAATATCGTTGTGGTAAAATGCCTTAACGGTATGGCTCAAGGTGCTTGTGCCGCAATCGACAGTATGCAATGGGTGATGATTATGGGCAGTATAGCAGGAGATGATACAATATTCCTTCTTGCCCGTAACGAATCCCAGGCACAAAGTCTTGTATATGAACTCAACAGAATTTTGCAGTCAAAATAAATTATAGGAGAGATATGTTTTGGCATTATCTTCATTAAAAATTGAAAACATAGCCGTAATAGAACGGGCCGAGATAGATTTTGACGACGGATTTTGTGTTCTTACAGGTGAAACGGGTGCAGGTAAGTCAATACTTATCGACTCCCTGTCATCGGTGTTAGGTTCCCGAACTTCAAAGGATTTGGTTCGAAGCGGATGCGAAAAAGGGTCCGTTGTTGCCCTCTTTACCGATATATCAAATGAGGTAAAGGAACAACTTGCCGAATACGGTATCGATGGGGGGGAGGATGAATTGCTGATTTCCCGAACAATTACCGCCGAAGGTAAATCAAATTGTCGAATAAACGGCACCCCCGTTACCGCATCTATCCTAAAGAGTATATCGGGAAATCTTGTGAACATTCACGGCCAACAAGACAGTTATACCTTGTTCGATAGCAATAAGCATTTCCGTTATGTGGATAAAATGGGGAATTATGACCAACTTTTATCTAAGTATAAAGAAAACTATCTAAAACTCAAAGCCCTTAAGAAAGAACTTAATGAGTGCGAAATGGATAAGGACGAAAAACTTCGCCAGTTGGATCTGCTATCCTTTCAAATAGAGGAGTTAGAATCGGCGAATATTGTTGTGGGCGAACGGGATGCACTTATTGAGAAACGAGATTTATTCCGTAATAGTGAACATATTTTAACCACAATCCGACAGGTCATAGATGCTCTTAAAGGTAACGATAACAGCGGAGCGATAGATATGGTTAAATCTGTAGCCAACCAACTGTCAAAAGGAGCGAAGTACTCCGACCGTTTTGAAAAATACGCCGACAGAGTTACCGATATATTCTATGAACTTGATGAAATTGCCGAGGATGTGTTATCCTTGGAGGATGAAATTTCTCTTGACCCTTCAGAACTTGAACAAATCGAGGATAGATTAGATTTATATCATAGATTATCTAAAAAA
>JAZQJN010000018.1:0-9647 GCA_045541655.1 Acutalibacteraceae bacterium | reverse complement strand
ATAATTGTTAAGGACAAAAATGAGGTGGCATTATGAAATACGAAAGAAAAATAAAAAAAGATTGGTCCGCAAAGTGGATATGGTCAAAAGAGGAAGAAACCTCAAAGAATGCTTGGCTTTGTTTTAACAAAACAGTTTCTTTAGACGTTGTTCCCAAACAATTAACGGCACATATCGCGGCTGAAAGTAGATACCTTCTCTATGTAAATGGTAATATCGTTGTGCGTGAAGGTGGCCTTAGACGTGGTCCTACTCCTAATGGATGTTATTATGATGAGGTAGATATTGCCCCCTTCTTGAAATGTGGCGAAAATAAAATAAGTGTACTTGTGTGGTATTGGGGTAAACTAACCAGTTTTTCCAGTACCGATGCAGGTCAGGGAGGATTGCTTTTTGAAGCCATAAGCGATGAAGTATCTATCATTTCAAATAATACTTGGAAGGTAATGCGCCATCCCGCCTTCAAAGAATGCCATACACAGTATCAACCCAATATTAGACTCCCCGAAAGTAACGTTTATTACGATGCAAGAGATGAATTACGCGGCTGGATTGAACTCGAATTTGATTGTTCCAAATGGGAAGATGCCACCGAATATGATGTTGGCGGTAACGGAGTATGGGGCGATACATATAGACGTGAAATTCCTCTCTTTAAGGATTTTGGACTTAAGGATTATATATCATGCACCACCGAATCAAATGTATATACCCTTAGAATGCCATACAACGCGCAAATCACCCCTTACCTTAAGGTCAATGCGGTTGCTGGCAAAGAAATTTCAATTATTACCGATAATACCGTCCCTCAAGAATCTCTCCATTCCACCTATGTTACAAAGGATGGTGTTCAAGAATTTGAATCGCCTATGTGGTTTAATGGCGAGAAAATAATCTACACTATTCCTGATGGGGTAGAGGTGTTATCACTTAAATATAGGGAATCGGGATACAACACCGAGTTTTGCGGAGATTTCAAATGTGGTGATGAAAAACTCAATACTCTTTGGCAAAAATCACTCCGCACCTTGTATGTTACAATGCGCGATAATTTTATGGATTGTCCCGATAGAGAACGCGCCCAATGGTGGGGTGATGCAACTAACGAAATGATGCTTAGTATGTATTGTTTAGATACTGCCTCATACCTTTTGTATCGCAAAGGCGTTAGCACAATGCTTGCTCACGTTAACCCCGAATCCAAGGTGCTTTATACAGTAGTACCTATAACCAATAGAGAATTTGAACTCCCAATGCAACAACTCGCAGGTATTTGTGGATTTTTATATTTTTATAATTATACTGGCGATAAAGATTTCCTTAATCAAATTTATACCCCTGCTATTGATTACCTTAACTTATGGGAATTAAACGATGATGGACTTGTAGTACATAGAGCGGGTACTTGGGATTGGCCTGATTGGGGCGAAAAATTTGACGTGCCCGTTCTTGAAAATGCTTGGTATTATTTTGCACTTTCAACTATGTTGAAAATTGCAAAGATTCTTGGGGATGAAGAAAACTGTAAAACCCTTGCCGAGAGAATGTCAATTATTTATAATTCGTTCCAAAAATTGTGGTGCCAAGATGGATACAAAAGTTCATCCGCCGAAAATTATGACGACCGAGGCAACGCGGTAGCTGTTCTTGCAGGACTTTGCCCTGCGGAATACTTCCCAAAAATGAAGGAATTGTTGTTCAACATAAGAAATTCCAGTCCATATATGGAATATTATGTGCTTGAAGCATTGTGCTCTATGGGCGAATATGAACTCGCCAAAAATCGTATTTGTGAAAGATATCACGATATGATAACCGAAGATTACTCAACACTTTGGGAATTTTGGCAAAAGGAAGGCGGCACAATGAATCACGCCTGGTCGGGTGGTCCTCTCGTAATAATGAGTAGATATTTTGCGGGAATTGAACCCCTTGAACCGGGATACGCTTCAATGAAAATCGCTCCAAAAAGCCATATCGACAACAATATATTTTGCACTGTGCCTACTGTAAAAGGAAAAGTTGTGATGTCCTGTGTTACTGAGGAAAATCATACAGTGATAAATGTAAATATCCCCGAAAATGTAAAAACGTATATTCACCTACCCAATAACGAAACTGTTGTTTGTGTTAATAAGGTTGAAATTTTTGACGGGGAATCTCTTTGCGAAAATTGTTGCGCTGAGTATGATAGTTCAAAAAAAATCATAATAATAACAAAATAAATGAAAAAACTCTGTATCTTGGTATTGATACAGAGTTTTTATTTGGTTAATTAAAGATTGTAATTTTGCCAACGGAGTACTGCAAAATCAAAAGGGCATCATTGGCAGACACGTTGTCGTTTCGGTCAACGTCGGCACATTTTAAGGCATCGGACGTAAGGGCGATTTTACCAACACTGTGTTGTAATACTATAAGAGCATCGGTTGCATCTATACTTCCCGATAAATCAACGTCTCCTAAAATATTATATGCGTTTTTGATATTTATGTAATCATTACTGCAATAACCTGTGTAATAGTTGTTATTTGCATCGGTAAAAGATATATAATACCATCCGGATATTCCCTCAACGCCATTTACGGTAACGTTTGTGTCTTGAGGTATTTGGGTGACAACATCACCTGAAGTAGAGGGTTTGTTTCTGATGTTGAGAACGTCTGCAGTAACCGTACCAACAGAAGGATACATACTGTTTTCTTTGAGAAAATTAAGTCCTGATTCTGCAATAATTTTCGGATAGTCTACGTAACAGTAATCTGTATCAACGGGCCCCGATATACCGTTTACAGAGCCACTATCTGAATATTGCCACATTGTATATTCGTGTGAGTAGCCACAGGAGGAACTATAATGTGCAATCCACATATCGTAGTCAGATAAAAGCGATAAATCCAGTTGATTTTCCGCAAAAGACACACCAGAATAAATTGCAGCATAATATCCTGCATCCCTTAATATTTCTAATTGTGTCAAAAGAATTTGAGTTGTTAAATCTTTGCTAATAGAATAATAGGATGGATCTTCAATATCAATGAAAATAGGATACTGAAATTTACGTTTCCCAAGAATACTAACTAAATCATTTGCTTCTTTAGTTGCTTCATCAATAGAAGTTGCATATGTATAACTGTATGCACCAACGTCTAATCCTGCGGCAATAGCACCTGCATAGTTTTCTTGGAAATAAATATCCTCTCCATTGCTATGTGCCCTGATGATGGCGAAGTTCACGTTATCATTTTTTACTTTAACCCAGTCAATTTCTTCTTGCCAACGGGATACGTCAATTCCAAATATAGGTTCGCTTTCGGCGTTTGATTTAGCTGTATTAAACGGTACGACTGTTAGAATTAAAATGATTAAAAAAGAAATAATCCTTTTCATATAAATCTCTCCAAAAATGGTCTTTTTTATATTATACAATACATTTAAAAAGTAATCAAGTTACAATTGTTACCATAAACACAATAATAAATAAAAATACGAAAAAATAAAATCAAAAAAATAACATAAATTAACAATTATAAAACGTAATAAGAGGGCAACAATAATTTTGCAAACGCGAAAAAATAAAAGTTAGGAGTGTAAAATACGATGGCATCTAACAAAACTCTCGTACCCGAGGCACGTGAAGCCCTTAACCGTTTCAAGATGGAATCTGCTTCTGAAGTAGGCGTAAATCTTAAACAAGGTTACAATGGTGATTTGACCTCTAAGCAAGCCGGATCTATCGGTGGCCAAATGGTTAAAAAGATGATTCAATCTTACGAAAACAGCATGAAATAAGATTTCATATCTAAAAATGAATCCCGGATGTCAATTCGACACCCGGGATTCTCCCGTTTTATATAGAAAATACACGAAACATATTGACACATTTATCATTCTGTGGTAAACTTAGTACAAACTTAATATAAACTTAATATAACTTATATTGGGGTGATTTGTAGTGAATATTAAAAAGATTATTTCTTCGTTTCTTGCAATTGTTATGATTGCAAGCGTGTTTGTAGTTTCGGCTTCGGCTTCGACATACAGCACCGTTAGAAAAGGTTCAAAGGGTTCGGATGTAAGAACTTTACAGACAATGCTCAATTCGGTTGATAATGCAGGCCTTGCTGTGGATGGTATCTTTGGTAGTGGTACGCAAGCCGCTGTTAAGAAGTTCCAAAAAGCTAATGGTCTTTCCGTTGATGGTATTGTTGGTGCCAAAACATGGGGAGCTCTCACAAATAAATACAGTTCAGGAAGCGGACTCAAAATAGCCGCAGGTAATTATAATCCTGTATCTATTA
This sequence comes from Acutalibacteraceae bacterium, assembly GCA_045541655.1. Classification (GTDB taxonomy): domain Bacteria; phylum Bacillota; class Clostridia; order Oscillospirales; family Acutalibacteraceae; genus UMGS1484. The sequence goes on along the minus strand of JAZQJN010000018.1, from coordinate 5,346 downwards.
TGCAAGGTAAATCTTACTCTATCAATGGTAAAATCACATCAACTAAAAAGATAACATCTGTTACAGTTGGTGTATATAAAACCAACGGCAGTGCTACATCTGTAATTAAAACAGTTAACCCTAATACTACTTCTTACGATATCACTAGGGTTGATACAAGTCTCAGATTTGGTACACTTGAAACAGGAACTTATTATTTAGTTGTAAAAGCAACCGATACCTTATGTACTAAAACCCTTGTAAACAATAAATTTACCGTTGTTGGTGATGCTGTTAAAGCGTTTAAAGCTAAAGCCCTCGGTAATTGGGCAGCTCCCGTTAAGAAGACCGGTTTCTACAAGATTTCATCAGGCGGTCGTTACTTTGGAGCAAGCAGAGACGGCGGAGCCAGAGCACACGCAGGTATAGATATTCATTACAAAAACAGCAGTGGCAAAGGTGTTCCTGTTTATGCTATGGAATCAGGTAAGGTTGTTGAATATGTTTCTAATTTCTATGGTGGAATGCAAGCTATAGCTGTTCAGCATGCTGACGGAAGTGTTGCAAGATACTGCGAAATTTCAACAAAACTCCGTAAGGGTAGTAAGGTAACAAAGGGCCAACAGATTGCTACTATTGCAAAAAGTAATATCGGCGGTAGCACAATGCTTCATCTTGAGCTTTATCTCGGTACCGCATCAGGAAGTTTCACAAACAAATCAAATACCACTTATGATTATGTTCCTAAGAAGGTTTATTCAAGACGTCGTGATATTATAAATCCCGAATTTGTTCTTGATTTAATCTAAATTAAAAACTAAAAAACAGCTGTAATTTTAATAGGATGAAATACAAAAGGCCACGGTAACGATGATACGTACCGTGGCTTTTTTAATGCGTAAGATGAGAAAAAGACACTGTTTTAAGCAATTTATTTCTTGGTGAGTGCTCCGTTTAAACAGATATTTTTATGTAAGAATATTCACCATATCCTCCACCGTAAAAAGTTTGTTACCATTACACATAAATACCGCTTTATCCTTGGTAATATGTCCTTTTTCTATAAATATTTGAGAAGAAAACAGTATTGGTGATATATACTTAGGACAGGTGCTTTTTACCCAATTTTCAATAACTATTCCATCATTAAAAACCGAGTACCCGTTATCGGAGTCTTTTATTGAAAATACAGGTGTTTTTGCGTTTTGTGGTGTATATCCACAAAGTCCGTAAGGTGCTACAATAAGGGAAATATTATTGATTTTATCATTCTTTGAAATAAGTTTCGGAGTGGTACCAAATGTCTGATTTGCATACCGAATACAAGCATCATAACGATTTGGATTATTTGTTAAAACGGTAACTTCCTGTGCCACCTTCAAAAACTCAATACATACCCCTGCACAATTGCCTCCAATATCCACCAATAGCACCTTTATACGATTGTTTATAATTGCGTTTTTCGATACCTCCAATGCAAAATTTACAAGGAGGCGTTGAAAATATTCGGTGGTGTCGGGAGGGGTGAATGGGGGAGAGAGATAAACAGGTTTATTTCTTCTGTTCCTTTCAAAAATATCAAAGTTGCTTTGGAAGATTAAAGGGTCGTTCCAAACTATATTCTTTACTTTGTGAAAAAAACGTCGATTGCCTTTTGGGACACCATTTATAACACCGTATACAATTCCATTAATATTTTGATATTCAACCCAAGGGTTTTCTCCAAACAACGCTAACTTAAGTAGTGAAAATATCCTTTTTTGCGGTTTTTCAAAATTGGTAACAAAAAACATTTTAATCCTCCACAGAAATAATTTTAAAAAAAATCCCAATTTTTTCACATTTTACTTGAAAAAACATATATTTTGAGATAATATATATATGTATGTGCAAAAGTGGTAAGTAAATATCCGCACAAGAAAATTAGTTTTATATTTTATTTATATTTTTCGGAGGTAAAAATTATGAATGCACTCAACAAAAAGTCTATTGAAGACATTGATGTTAAAGGCCGCCGCGTGTTAGTTCGTTGCGACTTTAACGTACCCCTTAAAGATGGTGTTATCACCGATGACAAAAGAATTCGTGAATCCCTTCCTACTATCAAGTATTTGCTCGATAACGGTGCAAAGGTTATTCTTTGCTCTCACCTTGGAAGACCTAAGGGAACCTTTAATATGGCCTATTCTTTGGCACCTGTTGCTGTTCGACTTTCCGAAATGCTCGGATTTGAAGTTAAATTGGCTGCTGATGTTGTAGGTGATAGTGCAAAAGCACTTGCTGCAGAACTCGAAGAAGGTAAAGCAATGCTTATTGAAAACGTTCGTTTCCACGCTGAAGAAGAAAAGAACGATGCAGCATTCGCAAAAGAAATGGCATCCCTTGCAGAGATCTATGTAAACGATGCTTTCGGCACTGCACACCGTGCCCACGCATCTACTGCAGGTGTTGCAGATTATCTTCCCGCAGTTTGCGGATACCTCATTCAAAAAGAAATTGCCATTATGGGTGGTGCTCTTTCTAACCCAAAACGTCCCTTCGTATCCATCCTCGGTGGTGCAAAGGTTTCCGATAAAATTGGTGTTATTAAAAATCTTATGGAAAAGGTTGATACCCTTATTATCGGCGGTGCTATGGCTTACACCTTCAAAGCAGCTGCAGGCGAACCCATTGGTAACTCCCTTTGCGAAGCAGATAAAATGGAACTTGCCGCATCTCTTGTTAAAGAAGCAGAAGAAAAAGGCGTTAAATTCCTTCTTCCCCTCGATAGTCGTTGCGGTGATAAATATGATCCCGATTGCAACACCATTATTTGCAATGTAGAAGACGGTATTCCCGATGGATATATGGGTCTTGACGTTGGTCCCCGTAGTGAAGAATATTTTGCAAACGCTATCAAGGATGCAGGTACCGTTGTATGGAACGGACCTATGGGTGTTTCCGAATGGAAAAACTTTGAAGGTGGTACTGTTGCAGTTGCTAAAGCAGTAGCAGAATCCGGTGCAGTATCTATTATCGGCGGTGGTGACTCTGCAGCTGCAGTTGAAAAACTTGGTTTTGCCGATAAGATGACCCACATCTCTACCGGTGGCGGTGCATCCCTCGAATTCCTCGAAGGTAAAGAACTTCCCGGTATTGCAGTTCTCAACGACAAATAATTATTAGAGAAGGTTTTAATAATGGATAAAAAATTACGTTCTGCAGTTATTGCAGGTAACTGGAAAATGAATAAAACCCCCGCGGAAGCATCTGCACTTATCGGTGAAATGATTCCCTTGGTAAAGGATGCTGATTGTGATGTAGTTCTTTGTGTTCCCTTTGTTGACCTTGATGCCGCTATGAATGCCGCTAAGGGTAGCAACATCAAAATCGGTGCACAAAACTGTCACTTTGAAAAATCCGGTGCCTTTACCGGTGAAATCTCTGCCGATATGCTCAGTAGTATGGGTGTTGAATATGTTATCGTTGGCCATAGCGAACGTCGTACCTATTTTGGTGACACTGATGTTACCGTTGGCAAACGTCTTAAAGCAGCCCTTGATGCAGGTCTTAAAGGTATCCTTTGCGTTGGTGAATATCTTGAGCAACGCAAACAAGGTATTACTGCTGAACTTTGTGCAATGCAGGTAAAAATTGCTCTTCAAGGTCTAACTGCCGAAGAACTTAAAAACGTTATTATCGCTTACGAACCTGTTTGGGCTATTGGTACAGGGGAAACTGCTACTTCCGACCAAGCAGAAGAGGTTTGTGCGGTTATCCGCGAAACCGTCGAAGCAATGTTTGGTAAAGCATCCGCCGATGCTATCACCATCCAATACGGCGGTTCTATGAACGCCAAAAACGCCGATGAATTGTTGTCTAAATACAATGTTGACGGCGGACTTATCGGTGGTGCATCCCTTAAAGCAGCCGATTTTGCAGCAATCGTTGCCGCTGCAAGCAAGTAATATAACTTAAACTTTGCATCCGACCTTTTAATTTATAGAAGGTCGGTTGCGGTTTATGTGTTTGTATTTTGAAAGGAACTTCTATAATGAAAAAACCTGTTGTATTAACCATAATGGATGGATACGGACTTAATCCCTCCAACGAAAATAATGCAATTTATTCTGCAAATACCCCAAATCTTGACCGCCTTTTTGCCACCTGTGTTAATACCAAAATCGGTGCATCGGGACTTGATGTTGGTCTTCCTGACGGACAAATGGGCAATAGTGAGGTAGGTCATACCAATATTGGTGCAGGTAGGGTTGTATATCAAGAACTTACCCGTATCACCAAATCCATAAACGATGGCGATTTCTTCTCTAACGAAGTTCTCGTTGCCGCTATGGATAACTGTCTTGAAAATAATTCCGCCCTCCACGTAATGGGACTTCTTTCAGATGGCGGTGTACATAGCCATAATTCTCACCTTTATGCAATTCTTAAAATGGCGAAAGATAAGGGGATTACTAAGGTTTATATTCACGGACTTCTTGATGGCCGTGATGTTCCTCCTACCTCCGGTAAAGATTTTGTTGCCGAATGTATTGCTAAAACCGAAGAAATCGGTGTAGGCCAAATTGCTACCTTAGCAGGTAGATACTACGGAATGGATAGAGATACCCAGTGGGGTAGAGTAGAGAAGGCATATCGTGCAATGGTATGTGGCGAAAACTTTACCGAAATATCCCCCGTAGATGCAGTTGAACTCTCTTATAATACCAAGGATGAAGACGGTAAATTCATTACCGACGAATTTTTGGTACCCACCACCTTTGTTAAGGGAGCAGAGGTTAAAGATAAAGATTCTCTTATCTTCTTTAACTTCCGTCCCGATAGAGCAAGAGAAATCACTCGTTGCTTTGTTGATCCTGAATTTAACGGATTTGATCGTGGTAATAAACTTGATCTTTTCTATGTTTGTATGACCGAATACGATGCAACAATGCCCAACGTAAAGGTCGCATTTGCTCCTAAAGAACTTAAAAATACAATGGGCGAGGTTCTTTCTAAGAATGGTAAAACCCAGCTTCGTATTGCCGAAACCACCAAATACGCCCATGTAACATTCTTCTATAACGGTGGTGAAGAGGTTAAATTTGAGGGCGAGGATAGAATTCTTATTAACACCCCCGACGTATCTACCTTTGACCTTATGCCCGAAATGAGTGCGATTCCCGTATGTGATGCGGTTGTTGAAGCTATCGAAAGTGGTAAATATGATGCGGTTATCCTTAACTTCGCAAACTGTGATATGGTGGGTCATACCGGTGTGTTTGATGCCGCAGTTAAAGCAGTAGAAACCGTTGATTCCTGTGTCGGTCGTGTTGTTGAAGCCACCGAAAAAATGGGTGGTATAACCCTTATCACTGCTGACCACGG
>JAZQJN010000017.1:0-3979 GCA_045541655.1 Acutalibacteraceae bacterium | reverse complement strand
GTAGGGCAGGGGCTTGCTCCTGCCGTAAAAATTATATGTAAAACCAAAATATCGCAAAAAAAGACGGCGTTAGCCGTCTTGTGCTGTGGAATTTGATGTTACAATGCCACAGGTTATATTTAAAACATCAGAGTCATCGCCCGTTTCATCTTTCAGCAAATATTGTAATGAAAGATAATATGTGTTGTCGGTTGTTCTTGCTTGAAAACTTGTTTTGGTGCTGAATGATACATCAGAAAAATTACCGGTTCTGCAGGCGATTTTATAATCCGTGAATTCATCCTCGGTGACATTTTTCACAGAAATACAGTACATATCTCCATCATCCGGATTTATTATAGTTACTTTTCCGTCTTTGAAATAATCATTAATGGCGGGTAACATATCGCTAAAAGAGAATCTGTCGGTAGATTCAGAATCTGTTGGTGTTTCACTTTCATTATTACTGCACGCCACAAAGGTAAATATAAGGGATAAGGATAGTAAAATGGTTAAAATCTTTTTCATTTTCTTTTCCTCCAAAAAACTTTGAATTTCAGACTACGAGAAATTATCGATATAGTATTTTGAATATTTTCCGATTTCTACTTCAAAGTTGCTAACCCCTAATTCTTCAGCAAGAGTTTTTCTGTTTGAAAACATATCGGTACCAAGGCCTAATCTATCGCCTTCAATTTCGTAATTCAATGCCGAAAGAACCGTGGGGAAAATATCCATAGCGGTAAAGTCTCGGTTGGTTAAGTTTAATTCCTTTTTCGTCTTATCGGTGTTGATAAAGCAATTATAAACTGTTCTATCTAAATATTCAGCACCGCTTACAAGGGTGGTATCCATACGGGGATGGTCTCCTGTAATAACTATAACAGTATCTTCATAAAATGGCTGTTGTTTACACCATTCAATGAAATTGTATAATTGCAAATCGGCACAGGATATAACGTTTTCAAGCTGATTATTATAGGTTTTGGGGCAGATATCGCAGACATAACCATCAATATGGTGTGTGTCTACCGTAAGCATTGTAAAGTTGAAAGGTTGGTCATTGTTTTTGGCAAGATTTGTTACCTCGTCTTTGGCTATCTCGTAAAGATAGGAATCTTCGTAACCCCACCAAACAAAATAATCCTCAGGTATATATTTATCTTTTTTGGCGGAGAATATATCATATACCTTATCGAAACCGTGTTGCATAAGATAATCTTTTCGTCCGGCATAATCTCCGTCGGAACCACATAAAAATTCTTGATAGTACCCTTCTTCTTTTAGAATATCGCCCATAGTAGTGATTCCGCTGGCAAATGAATTGTGCTTGCCCATAGCGTTAGCTGAAACAGGAAACGAAAAGGGTACGCCGGAAGTGGTTGCAAACAAGGATGCTATAGTCCAAGTGGTACCGGTCAAACTTTTGAAACCACCAAGATTTTCGCTATTTGAAAAGGATATATTTTCTTTGGCATAATTGGTCAAATTCGGAATGTAATTATTCTTTTGTTGATATCCACCAACACCTTTAGAAGCGTAGGTGGTTTCCATACTTTCAAGATAAATCCGAATAAGATTTTTTTGCTTTTTAGGAGATTTGATAGCAACGGAATTTGGGTCGACATAATAATCTTCATAAATGGTTGTTTGATGCGTGTAAGAAGATATAAAGTTTACAATCTTAAAGGTGTTTTCTGCTATTGCCGTAGTGGCTATTAAAGAGGATATTATAAACAAAACAATCACACCTCTAAAAATGTCGGGTATATTTACAGTGAATTGTTTTTCTTTGAATTTGATACAACAATCAATAGAAAGAGTTTTGTTGATTTTAACATCAATTACTACATACAATATCCATAATACTATAACGGTCAAACAAACAGGAAGGCAAGTTTTTACAGCATCCATTAAGAAATCGGCATCAGCACCCTTCATAGGAGAAAGAATTGTGTAGAGTATCTCTTTTAGAGTAACACCGAATTTTGATGCTCCCCATTTTACAAAGGTGTTACATAAAGCAGCCAAAAACAAAGCCAAACCCGCTACTATATAGAAAAATATATGTTTTTTGTGGGCTTTATTCTTTTCCATTCTTTTTAACCTCTAATTTAACAGAAAAATACTTTTTAAAAATTTCAAATAATAGCGGTAATAAAGCGAAAGTAATAATCCCGATTGCAGTATAAGCGGCGAAATTCAAATCAATGTTTTTGGAGAAAAAGGTTTTTATGACAATGGAAATTCCCTTATTAAAGACAAACCCAACGGACAAAAATATTGAATACTTACATACATTCTCAAAGGTAAAAAGCAATTCTTTGTTTTGTCTTTTCATATAAATGTACAATGAAATCAAAGGGAGAATAAAAACATTCACAAATACAATAGCAAAATCTATCATTTTACAATCCTCCAGAAATATGTGAAATTTTATTTTAGTATTTCAATTTGAATACGAAAAATTATAGCATAATATAACAATATTTGCAATATTATTTTGTTAAACAATATTGGTACAACCAAAAAGGTTTATAAACGTAGTTGTAGTAATATAATTTATAAATGAATTTATTATTTGTTGCCCTAAAACAGGCAACTTATCCCGATTTTTTACCCATATATGAAAGATAAATTAAAAATGCGTTAAAAATATCCCAAATATGTAAAAAGCTCTTGATTTTTGCAAAAATATTGGTATAATATGTTTTAGCACTCAGTTGCGTCGAGTGCTAAAACTAATTTTTATATATAAGTCGTGGGTTTTCCACATAAATTTTAGGAGGAACAATATTATGAACATTAAACCCCTTTACGACCGCGTAGTTATCAAGGCGGTTGAGGCAGAAGAAACCACCAAAGGCGGAATTATTTTGACCAGTGCTGCTCAGGAAAAACCCCAGGTAGCAGAGGTAGTTGCAGTTGGCCCCGGTGCAAAGGATGACAACGGTGTAAATATCCCCATGACCGTTAAGGTTGGCGACAAGGTTCTCACCGGCAAATATTCCGGCACCGAAGTTAAGGTGGATGGCGAAACCTACACCATCGTTCGTGAGGATGACATTCTTGCTATTGTAGAATAATTTACATTTAATACGTAATTTTTGGAGGAAAATATTATGGCAAAAGATATTATTTACGGTGAAGAGGCAAGAAAAGCCCTCCAAGCCGGTGTTGACAAACTTTCCAATACCGTTAAGGTAACCTTAGGCCCTAAAGGTCGTAACGTTGTTATTGAGAAAAAATACGGCGGACCCCTTATCACCAATGACGGTGTAAGCATCGCAAAAGAGATTGAACTTGATGATCCCTTTGAAAATATGGGTGCTCAACTTGTTAAAGAGGTTGCAACCAAGACAAATGACGTAGCAGGTGACGGTACCACCACCGCAACCTTACTCGCCCAGGCACTTATCCGCGAGGGAATGAAAAACGTTACCGCAGGTGCTAATCCTATGGATGTTAAAAAGGGTATCCAAAAGGCAACCAATACCGCAGTTGAAGCGGTTATCCGTAATTCTCAAAAGGTATCCGGAACCAAGGATATTGCCCGTGTAGCCACCGTATCTGCAGGGGATGAAACCATCGGTAATCTTATTGCAGAGGCAATGGATAAGGTAACCGCAGACGGTGTTATCACCGTTGAAGAATCCAAAACTGCCGAAACCTACAGCGAAGTTGTTGAAGGTATGCAGTTCGATAGAGGATATATTTCTCCCTATATGGTAACCGATACCGATAAAATGGAAGCAGTTATTGACGATCCTTTCATTCTTATCACCGATAAGAAAATTTCCAATATCCAAGAGATTCTTCCCCTTCTTGAACAAATCGTTCAGGCAGGTAAGAAACTTGTTCTTATTGCCGAAGATGTTGAAGGGGAAGCCCTTGCAACCATCCTTGTAAATAAACTCCGCGGCACCTTTACCTGTGTATGCGTTAAAGCCCCCGGTTTTGGAGACAGACGTAAAGAAATGCTCCGCGATATTGCTATCCT
>JAZQJN010000016.1:0-3826 GCA_045541655.1 Acutalibacteraceae bacterium | reverse complement strand
TTGGATATCGTTGAAAAAAACGGGGATAAAATTGATATTGATGAACTCTCTGAAAGAATTGGATGCAGAATTGTTGTAATATCTGCCCTTAAAGGTACGGGTGTTAATGAGGCCGCCGATATTGCTGTCGAGGTAGCCAAGAGTAAAGACCCCGCCCCGGTATATAACTATTCAGGCATTGTTGAACACGCTATTGCCCATATTGAGGAAGCTGCAGTTCATCATATGCCCGAAGAACAACAGCGTTGGTATGCTGTAAAGATTTTCGAGAGAGATAAAAATGTTCTTAAAGAACTTAATTTAGAAAAAGAAAAACTTGAACATATTGAAAAAGATATCGCCCTTGTAGAAAAGAAAATGGATGATGATGCCGAGGCAATCATTATAAACGAGAGATATCTATATATTGAAAATATCCTTAACGGATGTTTCAACAAGAAAAGTTTAGGTCGTCTTACAATGTCGGATAAAATTGACCGAATTGTTACCAACCGATTTCTTGCCCTTCCTATATTTGTAGTTGTAATGTTTTTGGTGTATTTTATATCAATTGGTTCGGTGGGCGACTGGACCGTTGGATTTATGAATGATACCTTGTTTGGCGAATGGATAATCCCTGCCACCGAAACCTTCTTCACAAATATAGGATGTCAGGATTGGCTCGTAAGTCTTATTTCCGATGGTATCGTTGGTGGTTTTGGTGCGGTTCTTGGATTTGTTCCACAACTTATGATACTTTTCTTCCTTCTTTCTATTCTTGAAGATTGCGGATATATGTCAAGGGTTGCCTTTATAATGGATAGATTATTCAGAAAGTTTGGATTATCAGGTAAATCCTTTATACCAATGCTCGTAGCAACAGGATGCGGTGTTCCCGGTATAATGGCATCGAGAACTATAGAGCAGGAGAGAGATAGAAAGATCACCATAATGACTACAGGATTTATTCCCTGCGGTGCTAAAACCCCCATTATAGGACTTGTGGCAAGTGCCCTCTTTGGCGGAAGTGCTTTGGTGGCAACATCGGCATATCTTATGGGGATAGCAGCAGTTGTAATATCGGGAATAATGCTTAAAAAGACTAAACTTTTTGCAGGAGATCCGGCCCCCTTCGTAATGGAACTTCCCCAATACCACGCACCTATTTTTACCAACATCCTTCGTACCACCTGGGAAAGAGGATGGGGATTTATTAAAAGAGCAGGTTCTGTTATCGTCGCCGCAGGTATGATAATTTGGGTGCTTAACCATCTTTCAATTGATAACGGAATAAGATTTATATCCGAGATAACCGATGGTAAATCAATACTTGAGGTTATAGGAAATGCTGTATCAGTCATATTTAAACCCTTAGGATTTGGCGGTAGTTGGGAACCAACCGTTGCAACTGTATTAGGTCTGGTTGCAAAGGAAGAGGTTGTAGGTGTATTTGGCACCCTCTCTGGTGGTAATGCCGAGACAGGATTCAACCTAGCCCTTAACGGAAGTCGTTTGGCAGGTTTCTCATTTATGGCATTTAACCTTCTTTGTGCTCCATGTTTTGCCGCTATGGGAGCAATTCGCCGCGAAATGAATAATTGGAAATGGTCAGCAGGTGCTATTGCTTATATGTGTGTTTTCGCATATGCAGTATCCTTGATGATATATCAATTTGGACTTTGGTTTGTAGGACAGGGCAACGTAGTCGGAACTGTTTTTGCAGGTATAACCGCAGTTGTTATTCTGTATATGTTATTCAGAAAGAATAAAAATAATAGTATTAAGGAGTGATTTATATGTGGCCTACAATAATTGTAGCATCACTTGTAGTAATACTTTTCGTTGTGATAGTAGTAAATGAAATACGCAAAAAAAAGAACGGTAAATCAACTTGTTCCTGCGGATGTGATTGTTGCAATTGCAAAATGAGCTGCAAACAGGATAATCAATAAAAATAAAGTAAGGCAGATACACCTTAAAGTGTATCTGCCTTTTAAGTTGTTATTCGATATCAAATTTCGTTTTCATAGACATAATATGTTTATGCATTTCCAAAAGTTCCTTGCGGGAGGAAACCCCCAGTTTGCTATATAAATTTCTATTATGAAATTTCAGCGTAGATTCCTTAATATTCAAATTAGCCATAATTTCTTTTGTAGTAACTCTTGATATATGAGCATCAAATACTGCACGTTCAGTAGGGGTTAAACGCTCAAGTCCGGACATAAACACCTCAATTTGTTTGGAAGAAATAATATCGGTATTCAGCGGACTATTTAGCATAACGTTTGCAGAGGAATAATCTGTTTGCACCGACTCCATTTGTTCAACAATTGAACTCATTTTCTGATATTCATTCATAACTAGATGAATACCTAAAAGAAATAGTTCGCTAATAATATATGAAATTGATAGCATTTCAAAATCAATGCTTGTTAACTGTTCGATAAACCAGACGCCAATATTTACAAAGACAGCAATAGCGAGTATTACAGCATGAACGGTAGTGCTGATGGTCTTTTTAACCTGAGTACGAATGATAAATGCAACCATTACAGCGAAATATCCCAGCAAATAGAAAAGATAGATAGGATGCAACGGTCCATATACCTTAACCAAAGTAGATACCCCATTCACTACTGCAAAGGAAACATCTTTATAATATATTGGAAGAATGCCGGGACTTGCGGCAATTAAAAAAACGATGATTGCAAAACCACCTAAAACAACATATAACCATTTGGGATAATTTGTCTTAGTAACATTAAGAATTATCATAAGCATGGCGAAGGGCAAGAAAACCGAGCCAAGATAGGCAATGCGATTGGCCCATAAAGCCATTTGCAAACAGGTTGATACCGATAAAATGGTGTAACCTACATTTACAACAAGCACCGAAGAGAAAAGCATAATAAACCATGTTTTCATTTGTCGAACCAAACAGCAACAACCGATTAAAAGGAGGAGAGATATTATAGCGGCAGAAGTATAAATCAGAGATAGATTGGTGTCTTTATCACCAACCATACCGCAAGCGGTAAGGGATATAATAAACAATATCGCAATTAACGATTTATTAGTAATGCTTTTCACTATTTTATCCTCCTTTCAATATAGAATATTATATCATAATTGATTATTACAGTCAAGGAAACTGTATTTGTAAAAATGTGTACAAAAAAACAGCACCGTAATTAGCGGTGCTGTTTTTAAGTGAAAATTTATTCGCCTTGTTCTTCCTTTTGTTTAGCAAAACATTCGCTGCAATAAACAGGACGATCCTCACGGGGACGGAAAGGAACTTTTGCTTCTTGACCACAAGCGGCACAAACAGCAGTAAACATTTCTCTTTCGCCTCTGGCAGCGTTTTTACGTGCATCACGGCAGGCCTTGCAACGTTGGGGCTCATTTACGAATCCCTTGGAATCGTAGAATTCTTGCTCACCGGCGGTGAATACGAATTCGGAACCGCATTCTTTGCAAATTAGGGTTTTGTCTTCAAACATAATTTTTTACCTCGCTTGATAAATACTTTGCCCTGGCCCGGAGTTGCACCGTACATCTTTGAAAATTCAACGCTCTTCTATTGAGCTACACGGACATATTACAGAGATTTAAGAGAATTTTATCCTAAATCTCTTAATTTTCTTTTGATTCTTGAAATGGCATTACTAACCGATTTCTTTTGAACACCAAGTTTTTGAGATATTTTTTCCTGTTCATATCCCATCAAATAAAGAGAAAACACATCAAATTCAAATGGAGAGAGTTTAGAAGATAGAGTTTCCTTTAAGATATTAATGCTTTCCTTGGAAAAGTATTCTTCTTCGGTGCTGGTTTCTTCGGG
>JAZQJN010000015.1:0-3294 GCA_045541655.1 Acutalibacteraceae bacterium | reverse complement strand
AGTCGGCAGTTAAACTGCTTGATAGATACGAAAACCTACTTGTTGTTAGAACATTCTCAAAATCTCGTAATCTTGCGGGTGGAAGGGTTGGCTTTGCACTTGGTTCAAAGGAACTTATTGCCGATTTGGAACTTATGAAGTTTTCCTTTAACCCATATAATATCAATCGCTTGAGTCTTGTATCTGCTACCGAAGCCATGAAGGATACGGTTTATTTTGATGATTGTGTCAGCAAGATTAAAGACACCAGAACCTTCCTTGTAAATGAACTTGAAGGTTTAGGATTTAACGTTATCCCCTCTTGTGCAAACTTTATATTTGCTAAAAAAGATGGAATATCGGGCGAAGAATTATATCTTAAACTAAAAAAGAACGGCATATTAATTCGCCATTTTAACAAGGATAGAATATCCGATTATATTCGTATCACAATTGGTACAAAAGATGAAATAATATCACTTATAGACACAATTAAAACAATAATTGATGAGGTGAAATAAATGAGAAACGCTCAAATTGAACGTAAAACAAAAGAAACAGACATTTCTTTGTTTTTGGAATTAGATGGTGAAGGTAAAAGCAACATTGAAACCGACTGTGGTTTCTTTAATCATATGCTTACCCTTTTTGCATCCCACGGTAATTTTGACCTTAACGTAAAATGTGTTGGTGACAGTGAGGTAGATTATCATCACACCGTTGAGGATATCGGCATCGTTTTGGGTAACGCATTCAAAGAGGCCCTTGGTGATAAAGCAGGTATCACCCGTTACGGTAACTTTATTTTGCCAATGGATGAAACACTTATCCTTTGTGCTCTTGATATCAGCGGCCGCAGTATGCTCTGTTCTACCTTCAATATTCTTTCTCCTAAAGTAGGAGATTTCGACACAGAACTTCTTGAAGAGTTTTTACAAGCATTCTGTCGTAGTGCTGAAATCACCCTCCACATCACTCAATTAGCGGGAACTAATTCTCACCACATTATTGAGGGTGCATTCAAAGCCCTTGCCCACGCTTTAGCAATGGCTGTAGAAATCAACCCCAAAAACTCAGGTAAAATACCCTCAACAAAAGGAAAATTATAATTATGATTGCAGTTATTGATTATGGTGTAGGGAACCTGTTTTCTCTATGCAGTTCGCTTAAATATTTATCCATTGACAGTGTTGTAACAAGGGATAAGAATATCATTGAAAAAGCAGACAAAATTATTCTCCCCGGTGTTGGTGCCTTTGGTGATGCATCCGACAAACTAAAAGAAACCGGTATGTTTGATTTTTTGCAAGAACAGGCGGCAACAGGAAAACCTTTTCTTGGAATTTGCCTCGGTATGCAACTTCTCTTTGAAAAGGGCTATGAATACGGTGAACACGAAGGTTTAGGACTTATAAAGGGTAAAGTCATCCCCATTGAATTGGTGCTTAAAGAGCCCCTTAAAATCCCTCAAATGGGCTGGAACAAGTTAGATATTGTGAAAAAGGATGCTCTTCTTAAATATACTAATCAAGGTGACTACGTATATTTCGTTCATTCCTATTTTGCAACCGACTGTAATGATAGCATATCCTCTACCACCGAATACGGTGCAACACTTACCGCTTCGGTTTCTAATAATAATGTGTTTGGTGCACAGTTTCATCCCGAAAAGAGCGGAACTGTAGGTCTTAATATGCTTAAAGCGTTTAACGAGATATAACTTGGAGTTGAATTTATGAAAATATTCCCTGCTATTGACCTGAAAGATAATTCGGTTGTGCGTCTTACACAAGGGGATTACAAACAGGTTAAGATATATAGTACCGATCCTGCATCTATTGCCAAAAAGTTTCTGAATGACGGTGCAGAACATCTTCATATCGTGGATTTAGACGGTGCAAAAGAAGGATATGCCATTAACTTGGAGGCAATTAAAGCCATTAAATCGGTTGATGGTCTTTTCACCGAAATTGGTGGCGGTATTCGCACAGAAGAACAAATTGAAAAGTATCTGAATTTAGGAATAAACCGTGTAATTTTAGGTACAGTTGCGGTAAATGATTTCGATTTCACCGCACGTATGGGTAAAAAATACGGTTCCAAAATCGTTGTTGGTGTTGATGCTAAGGACGGTTTTGTAGCGGTCAACGGTTGGCTTGAAAAAACCGAGATTGATTCCTTCTCTCTTTGCAAACGTCTTCTCGATGTAGGTATCGACACCGTTATTTATACCGATATTTCAAGGGACGGTATGCTTAAAGGTTGTAATCTTCCTGTATATGAAAAACTTTGCCGTATTGATGGTCTTAAAGTGGTTGCATCGGGTGGCGTATCAAGTTTAGAGGAGATAAAGAACCTTAAGAATATCGGTTGTGATGGTGCTATTGTCGGCAAGGCAATATTTGAGGGTAAAATCTCACTTAAAGATGCAGTTTTGGAGGCCAAAAGATGATTACCAAAAGAATTATTCCATGCCTTGATATTCGCGATGGCAGGGTTGTTAAAGGGGTTAATTTTGAAGGTGTTAAGGATGTTTCTGATCCTGTTGCCCTTGCCTCTTTTTATAATGATAGCGGTGCTGATGAGTTAGTTTTCTATGATATTACCGCGTCAAGTGAAGGCAGAGCGTTATTTACCGATGTTCTTGAAAAAATTGCATCTTGCATATTTATCCCCCTTACCGTTGGCGGTTCTATCAACACTGTTGATGACTTTGAAAGGGTACTTAAATGCGGTGCCGACAAGGTGAGTGTTAATTCGGGTGCTATAAGGAATCCCAATCTTATAAAAGAAGCCGCCAAAAAGTACGGCAATCAATGTGTTGTATTATCTATGGACGTTAAAAGAGTTGATGGAAAGTTTACTATTTTCTCTAAAGGCGGCCGTGAAAATACCGGTATTGATGCCATAGAATGGGCAAGAAAAGGTGTTTTAGACGGTGCGGGTGAGATTGTTGTAAACAGTATCGATACCGACGGAGTCAAACAAGGTTTTGATATCGAAATGCTTGAAGCAATATCCAAGGTTGCAAACGTGCCCATAATTGCCAGCGGCGGTGCCGGTTGTATGGAACATTTTAAAGATCTGTTTAACGCAGTTCCCGGCGTAGATGCGGGTCTTGCGGCATCCATTTTCCACTTTAAACAGGTAGAAATTATGGATCTAAAAAGATATTTAATTGAAAATGGAATAGAAATGAGGATATAAAATGAATTTGGATAATCTTAAATTTGACAGTAACGGACTTATCCCCGCTATTGTAACCGATTTTGAAAGCGGAGAGGTTCTTACCCTTGCATATATGAACAGAGAAAG
>JAZQJN010000014.1:0-2501 GCA_045541655.1 Acutalibacteraceae bacterium | reverse complement strand
ACGGCCGGTGATGGTCATAACGTCTTCAACAGGCATAAGGAAGGGCATATCAGCTTTACGGTCGGGAGTGGGAACATAAGCGTCAACTGCATCCATAAGTTCACGGATACATTTGGTTTCTTCTGCATTAGCAGTGTCGCCACCTTCATAGTTAAGAGCACCAAGTGCAGAACCCTTGATGATGGGGATATCATCACCGGGGAATTCGTAGTAAGAAAGGGTTTCACGGATTTCCATTTCAACGAGCTCGAGAAGTTCGGGATCGTCAACTTGGTCACATTTGTTCATGAATACTACGATAGAGGGAACACCTACCTGACGAGCAAGAAGGATGTGTTCTTTGGTTTGAGCCATAGGACCGTCAGTAGCAGCGATAACGAGGATAGCGCCGTCCATCTGAGCAGCACCGGTGATCATGTTTTTGGTGTAGGCAGCATGTCCCGGGCAGTCAACGTGAGCATAGTGACGGGTTTCGGTTTGATACTCAACGTGTGCGGTGTTGATTGTGTTACCACGTTCTCTTTCTTCAGGTGCCTTGTCGATGTTTTCGAAGTCAACCTTCTCTGCAAGACCCATGTTAGAAAGGGTTTTGGTGATAGCTGCGGTCAAAGTGGTTTTACCATGGTCAACGTGACCGATGGTACCGATGTTTACGTGGGGTTTTGTTCTGTCGAACTTTTGTTTAGCCATTGGAATTTTCCTCCTTTTAGTAAATCAAAAAAAATCTTTGGTTAGCGGAATACACCGCATTACTTATATTTTACCAATACTTAACATAAAATGCAAGTATTTTTTGCAAAATCTACTAATTAGTCTTCCTTTTTAGCAGATTTGCTGATGATTTGTTCAGAAATGCTCTTGGGTACTTCTGCATAATCATCGGGTTCCATGGAATATTGTCCACGGCCTTGGGTCTTGGAACGCATTGCAGTTGCATAACCGAACATTTCGGAAAGGGGCACTCTTGCATGTACGTCGGTAACACCGTTATTGGATTCGGTACCCATAATCATACCACGACGGCTGTTAAGGTCACCGATTACGTCACCCATATATTCATCGGGAACAACTACGGTTACCTTCATAATGGGTTCCATAAATGCAGGGTTTGCCTTGCGGCAAGCATCTTTGAATGCCATTGAACCTGCCATCTTAAATGCCATTTCAGAGGAGTCAACCTCATGATAAGAACCATCAAAGAGGGTTACCTTAACGTCAACTACAGGATAACCTGCCAATACGCCGGATTGCATTGCACCTTGGATACCTGCATCAACTGCGGGAATGTATTCCTTGGGAATAACACCACCGGTGATAGCATTAACGAACTCATAACCTTTACCGGGATTGGGTTCCATTTTAATCTTAACATGACCGTATTGACCATGACCACCGGATTGACGGGCGAATTTGGTGTCGGAAGTAGATTCCTGACGAATGGTTTCTTTGTAAGCTACTTGAGGTGCACCTACGTTTGCTTCTACGTTAAATTCACGGAGCAAACGGTCAACGATGATTTCAAGGTGAAGCTCACCCATACCGGCAATAATGGTTTGTCCGGTTTCTTCGTCGGTGTAGCAACGGAAAGTAGGATCTTCTTCAGCAAGTTTTGCCAAAGCAACACCCATTTTTTCTTGACCTGCTTTGGTTTTGGGTTCAATAGCAATTCGGATAACGGGTTCGGGGAATTCCATAGATTCCAAAATTACAGGTGCGTTCTGGTTACACAAGGTATCACCGGTAGTGGTATTTTTGAGACCAACAGCAGCGGCAATATCACCTGCATAAACTTCAGGAATATCTTTACGTTCATTACTGTGCATTTGAAGAATACGGCCGATTCTTTCGTTGCTGCGTTTGCAGGAGTTATAAACAGAAGAACCGGATTTCAATACACCGGAATAAACGCGGAAGAAGCACAATTTACCAACAAAGGGGTCGGTAGCAATTTTAAATGCAAGTGCAGAGAAGGGTTCTTCATCAGAAGAATGACGAACAACTTCTTCTTCAGTTTTGGGGTCCACACCCTTAATAGCGGGAACATCCACGGGAGAGGGCATGTAATCTACGATGGCATCCAACAATTTTTGAACACCCTTATTACGGTAAGAAGTACCGCAAACAACGGGAACCATAGCATTGTCGATGGTAGCAGCACGGATGCAGCGTTTGATTTCTTCGATGGTTAATTCTTCACCTTCGAAATATTTTTCCATCAAAGCTTCATCTTGTTCAGCAACCGATTCAACGAGTTGGGTATGATATTCTTGGGCCATTTCCTTCATATCTTCGGGGATTTCTTCCACACGAATGTCAACGCCCTTGTCATCGTAGTAAACGTATGCTTTCATTTCAATCAAGTCAACAACGCCTTTGAATTCTTCTTCAGCGCCGATGGGCAATTGAATGGGAACAGCATTACATTTTAAACGATCGCGTAACATACCAAGTACGCGATAGAAGTCAGCACCGGTACGGTCCATTTTATTAACATAAACCAT
>JAZQJN010000013.1:0-2442 GCA_045541655.1 Acutalibacteraceae bacterium | reverse complement strand
GATAAGGAGTAAAAACTCACTTATCGGCTTTCTCGTAGGTAACAAATGAAACGAAAAAGGTGATTGCCTAAAACTCATACTCATCAGGATCAAGTCCTGCATCTTCTAACGCCTCGCGGCGTTCAAAATATCCCATATCCTCAAGGTCTGCGGGATTAAGTCCTGCGGAAGTCAGTTCATCATTTTTCTCTGCATCCATCATTTCGGTTAAAAAACCAAACTCCGCCGCCTTTTCAAAGGCATCCATCTCACCATCGTGATTAAGATTAAATAAATCTCCAAAAATCCCCATATCTATTCTCCTTTTATATTTGATGTATTTATCATATCACACAATATGTCCCACTAATGGGATATTTTAAACAAAATGGACTATGAATTTTCATAGTCCTTAAATATTATTTAAACTTAACCTATAAGTAAACCAATAATCTGTTCTGAAAGAAACACCGTAAGGCAACTTGATATTGCAACCAAAACAAGATTATTATTAAAACAGGCAATCAAAATTCCCACAAGCAATCCCAACACACCGCTGATAATGTTATCGGTAGCATACAGAATAGCGGGAAAGGTCATTGCGGTCAAACAAGCCACAGGCACGTAATGAAGAAAAGAATTTATAAATTGACTTTTAATGGGCTTTTTAAGCAATGTCAATGGAATAGCACGAATAAGATACGTGGTTAGTGCCATTATCGCGATTAAGAGGTATATATTCATTCTGCCACCTCCTGTTTAACGGGGAAGAGGATAGCACAAATAGCCGCCGCTGCCACGGTGCAGATAACGATAACAAGTCCGTCCGATACTTGATTCAATCCCGGTATCCAATTAAATGCACAACTGAATATCAAAGCCAAAAGCATATTCACAAGCATCGCCTTTTCCTGCTTTGCCTGAGGCGTAACGATGGCAATAAACATACCGTACAGCATCACGCTTAAAGATGCTCTAATGGTAGGGGGAAGTGCCGAACCGGCAACAGCACCCAAAGCAGTACCGCCAACCCAGCCAATCCAGGCGATGGTACCTGCACCCACAAAGAAGGTGGGGTTTAATCCGTCTTTTTCCGACATTCCGATAGCAAAGAGTTCATCCGTATTAAAATATGCACAAACAAGGCGTTTGAAAAAACCAACCTTTTGACCGAGCTTTTGACTAAGTGCCAAACTCATAAGAGCGTATCGACTGTTAATAATTAGTTGGGTTAATATCAGTTCAATAATGGTGGCACCCGACACAATAACGGTAAGACCTGCAAACTGTCCCGCACTGGTAAGATTTGTTGCCGATATTAAAACGGAATGAAGAATATTAAGTCCTTGAGCCACCGCCATAGAACCAAAGCCGAAACTAACCGAAAAATATCCGGCACAAACAGGGATACCTGCCTTCATACCCTTAAAGAATTGCCTGAAATTAAACACTTGACATATCATCTCGCAAGAAAATTTAGATTTTAATATCATACATCATCCCGCAAAAAATGTCAAATGAAGGAGAAACAAAAAATCCCCTCGGATTTTTTCTCCGAGGGGATAACAATTTATAGAACTAATTAGATAGCACCGAATACAAATTTGCAAACAAAGAGTAAAGCAATAATTGTAACAGTAATATCTTTCTTGGTGTATTTACCGGTGAAAAGGGTGATGAGAGTGTAGGCAATAGCACCGATACCGATACCGTTTGCAATAGAGTAGGTGAGGGGCATCATAACGAGGGTTAAGAATGCGGGAACAGCACTTCTCATATCAGCCATATCAACCTTAGAGAAGTTCTTAAGCATAAGAACACCAACAAAGATAAGAGCAGGAGCGGTAGCGGCTGCAGGAATAATGCTGGCAAGGGGAGAAAGGAAAAGACAAACGATGAAGCAGAGGGAGGTTACCAAACTGGTAAGACCGGTTCTACCACCTGCAGCAACACCGGCTGAGCACTCAACAAAAGTTGTAACGGTGGATGTACCAAGAACAGCACCGGAACAGGTTGCAATAGAGTCACAAGCCATAGATTTGTTTAAATCAACAGGGTCGCCGTTTTCATCAAGCATATTTGCCTCAGAAGCAGCACCGTAAAGGGTGCCGATGGTGTCGAACATATCAACCATACAGAAGGTAACGATAAGCATAATGGCAGAGAAGATACCGCCGACGAATTCAGGTGAGAAGGCATTCTTCCAAGATTCTGCCTGGAACACACCGGTAACACCGATCTTTGCAAAATCTTTAAAGGGTTCAGCAAAAGAACTGATATCAAAGTTAGGAGCGGTCCAGGTAGCAAGATAGAAAACAGCAGAGGTTACGAGAATGCTGATAAGAACAGCACCTTTAACCTTGAGTTTGGTGAGAACAGCAATAAGAATGAAACCAAAAAGAGCAATAACAGCAGGAGCAACTTTATCCCATGTTACACCTTCACCGTTAAGTTTAACGAATT
>JAZQJN010000012.1:0-49418 GCA_045541655.1 Acutalibacteraceae bacterium | reverse complement strand
TCCTTTTGCACCATAACGGTAATGGCGGTAAGGGGAATTTTATCCTCCAAAAGTTTCATAAGAATGGGGGTGGTTATGTAATACGGAAGATTGGCACAGAGATACACATCTACCCCGTCGAATTCATCCTGAATGAGTTTTTTAAGGTCGATTTTAAGGGCATCTTCGTGGATAACCTTTACGTTATCATAATCTTTAAGGGTTTCACCCAAAACGGGGATAAGCCCCGAATCAAGTTCAATAGCCACCGTCTTTTTCGATACCTTGGCAAGTTGTTCGGTAAGAACGCCTACTCCGGGACCGATTTCGATAATACCGTCATTTTCGGTAGCACCGCACATATCCGCCATCTGGGGACAAACGGTGGGATTTATAAGAAAGTTTTGACCTCTTGCCTTGGTAAGCACAATACCGTGACGGGAGAGTATCTCTTTAAGATATTTTGGATCGGTAAGTCGGGACATAAATTCGCCTTCCTTTTTTACACATCTTTATTGTAGGACAGGGTCTTGCCCTGCGTTTTTTGTATTTTTTATAATAATATCACAAATCCCCTTGCAAAAAAAGTATTTTTACAATATAATTATTAAATAATTATGAAAATTCATCGGAGGGAAGTATTATGAGTTTAAAGGTTGAACGCATTGATAAAAACAACTACTACCTCGACATCGCCGAAACCGTCTTAGAAAGAGGCACCTGTCTTAGAAGAAATTTTGGTGCCATTATTGTACGTAATGACCAGATTTTATCCACAGGATATACCGGTGCTCCCAGAGGACGCAAAAACTGTATTGATATGGGTGAATGTCTTCGCAGCAAACTAAACATCCCCCGCGGTGAGAGATACGAACTTTGCCGTTCGGTTCACGCCGAAGCAAACGCTATTATCAGTGCCTCCCGTAATGATATGATCGGTGCCACAATGTATCTTGTGGGCAGAGAGGTAAAATCAGGGGAACTTGTAGAAAACACCGCTCCCTGTGCAATGTGCAAACGCCTCATTATCAACGCAGGTATAGATAAGGTGGTTATCCGCCGCAGCAAAACCGATTTTGAGATTAAACTTGTCCGTGATTGGATATTTAACGATGACTCCCTTGAGGGTCAACTTGGATATTGATTTTTTGAAAGAGTGATTTATTTTGTCCGGTAAACTTATTGTAATCGAAGGCCTCGACGGAAGTGGTAAGACCACCCAATCCTCCCTTCTTTTTGAAAAACTCGAAAAAGAGGGCAAGAACCCCCGACTTTTATCCTTCCCCTGCTACGACGACCCCTCAAGTGCCTTGATTAAAATGTATCTTAACGGCGAACTCGCCCCCGATGCCAATCAGATAAACGCCTATGCCGCATCGGTTTTATATACCGTTGACCGATATGCATCCTATCGCAAGGATTGGATGAATTTTTATCAAAGCGGCGGACTTCTTATTGCCAACCGATACACCACCTCCAACATAGTGCATCAGATGTGCAAACTGGAAAGGGATGAATGGGATAGTTATATCGAATGGTTAGAGGATAACGAGTATAACAAAATCGGTATCCCCCGCCCCGACGTGGTTATTTATTTGGATATGCCCATAGAGGTTTCGCAAAAACTTATGACCGGCCGATATGATGGGGATGAAAACAAAAAGGATATTCACGAAAAGGATATAAACTATCTCAAAACCTGTCGTGAAACCGCCCTTTATGCCGCCGAAAAATGCGGTTGGAAGGTTATATCCTGTGCCAAAGACGGAGAACCTCTCTCTATAGAAGAAATCCACAATCAAATCACTCTCTTACTTAAATAAACAGTAGGTGTAAATGTAATGATTTATCTTTTTTTAGCCGATGGCTTTGAAGAAATAGAAGCCCTTGCCACCTTGGATTTACTCCGCCGCGTTGGTCTTGACGTTGTTACCGTAGCGGTGGGCAAAAAGGAGATTGTGGGGGCTCACAATATTAAAATCGTTCCCGATATTCCTCTTAAAAAGGTTCGCCTTGACGAAAACCTTAAGGGAATTATTCTCCCCGGCGGAATGCCCGGTACCCTTAATCTTAACAAGAACGATAAGGTGCATGAAGCAATAGATTTTTGTGCAAGTAAGGCCAAACTTATAGCCGCTATCTGTGCCGCTCCTATGATACTGGGCAAAAAAGGTCTTCTTAACAACCGCAGTGCCACCTGCTTCCCCGGATACGAAAAGGATTTAGAGGGAGCAATTATAGGCGAAGATTCGGTCTGCAGGGATGAAAACTATATCACCGCCAAGGGTGCAGGTGTTTCGGTGCAATTTGCCCACAAAATTATTGAATACTTTAAGGGAAGTGAATGTGCCGACAAATTATTGGAGGATATCCAATGGCTCAAATAACCGACATTCGTCAGTATAAGAAGAATCTTCGTATTCGCTACAAAAACGAGCGGTTAAAACTCTCCCCCACCGAAAAGCGTAATCTGGATGAGGGTGTACTTAACCGCCTTCTTAAACTAAATCAATATTCTTCTGCCAAAACCGTTTTTGTCTATGTATCTACCGACATCGAGGTGGATACCCGAGGCATTATCGCCCAAGCGTTTGCCGACGGAAAAAGGGTTGCGGTTCCATACTGTGTACCCAATACCCGCATAATCGAGTTTTATGTTATCAATTCTATTGATGAACTTTCCCCCGGCACTTTTGGTGTTTTAGAGCCCGTTCCCGACCCCGATAAACGTATCACCGATTGGGAAAAGAGTATCTGCATTGTTCCGGGTCTGTGTTTCGATTTTAACGGATACCGCCTTGGATTTGGCAAGGGATATTACGATAGATTTCTCTCTGAATATACCGGGGTCAAGGTGGGAATATGTTATTCATCAGGAGTACGAGGTCATCTTCATCACGGTCGATTTGACCGCACGGTGGACGTGCTTGTAACCGAGAAAAATATCAAAAGCATTCACCACAGAAAACCCCGCTTTGCAAAGGATATTATATAAAAAAGCCGTGAATAATCACGGCTTTTTGTTTTGTATATTTTATTGAATGAATATCGTGCTCCCTTGAAAAGGGAGCTGTAAGCTTTGCTGGCTGAGGGATTTATGGGTTCAGACCATCTTAACAGACGAAAAATCCCCCCGAGTTGACCTTTAGGTCAACCCACCTCCCTTTTCAAGGGAGGCCGAAATTTCCTCAAAACTATGAATATAACTATCGGCGGTTTCTTTTATTTCATCCCAGAAAGATTCCGAGAAGGTATCATACACACCCACCGTTTTGAATCCTGCCTTTTTGGCGGTTTTGATCGCCACGTTATTATCATCAAAAAAGGTAATATTCGAAGGGGATGTACCAAGAAGTTTCGCCACCTCATCATATATCTTCACATCCGACTTGGCAAGGGAAAAATCACTGCAACTCCAGAGATTGTCAAAAAGGTGGATAACTCCGTTTCGTTTAAGGCAGGGCTCAAGCATACTGTGAGGACTGGCGGTGAGAAGGTTTATGGATATTCCCTCCTCCTTACACTTAAAAAGGAACTCCTTAACGTAGGGTTTGAGTAAGATTTTTTCCCCATAAGACACCTTTGAAAGCCGATCCATTTCATCCATGGCCTCTCGCACAGTCATTTTAAGTCCTAAAGATATAAAATGCTTTGCCACCTCTTCATCCCCCATTGGGGTTATAACGTTTATGGTGTCTTTGGGATAATCCACCCCGTTACCTGCAAGAAGGGTGTCGATATTTTTGAACCATTCGGTCATTGAGTCAATAATTGTACCGTCTAAATCGAGTACATAATATTTTTTATTTTCCATATTTACCTCTTTCCTGTGGAACCGAATCCGCCCTCGCCTCTTTGGGTATCATCTAAACTATGGCAAACTTCAATAGGAAGAACAGCAACCGGCATAACACACAACTGGGCAATACGTTCGTTCTTTGTTACTGTATAGGGTTCTTTGCCGTTGTTTATGAGGGCTACTATAACCTCTCCCCTGTAATCGCTGTCGATAACACCTACCGAATTGGCAAGTCCGATGCCGTGTTTAACCGATAATCCGCTCCTTGCAAAGAGTAAAGACACAAAAGATTCAGGCACACTTACTGCAATACCCGTAGGCACCTTTACAATATCACCGGGGTTTATGGTGATATCCTCATCAATACAGGCACAAAGATCTATTCCCGCCGACCCTTCGGTGGCTCTTTTGGGGATAATAGCATTATCCCTTACCTTCATTATCTTCAAACTATCCATAAAAAAATCCTTCTCACTTATCCTTAATTCTTTTGGATATCCGGTTCCTAAATATCCTCTTCTATATCAAGTTCTTCCTCATCATCTACGTCAAACTCTTCTTCATCTTCAATAATTTTGCGACCAAAAACCGATCTTATAATAAAGGCAACAAGAAAAGCCGAGGCAAAGGATATTGCAAAATATTTAATATATTTCTCCACGTAATAGGTGCCGAATGCAAACCACTTCAGGGGATAATACTTTGCTTTACCCTTAACCAACCGAACGTGAACAAACTCGTCGGAAATGGCGGGTTTATCTGTTTTTATTTTGTAATAAACATCCCCTGTTATGTTATCTCTGACAAACATTTCAACCCGTGCAACACAAAGATATTTTCGTTCGTTATTGGTATATGTAACGATATAACTTCCCATAGTTATATCCTCCACAATCTGCTCGAGTTCCATTCCTTCATATAGTACCATATCCCCTTTGGTATATTTCGGGGACATCAGATTGTTATATTCGGGATAAAATCCGTAACCCAAAAATACCTTGTCGGGATTTCTTCCAATGTGGGCCATAACTGTGCTTAACACGCTTCCCACAACACAAAGGACAATAACAACCGCGGTTATGCCCCTTACGATACTTACCCTTTTGCGACGTTTTTGATTTTTGAGTATCATTTCAAAAACGTTCTGATCATCATCGAGGAATCCCACAATCTTATCCTCAGGTTTCGCTTCGGAAGGGATATTTTCCTCCGTTTCTTCTGCCTTTTCCTTTGATTCTTTTGCAGGTTGTTCTACGGGGGGTTCAATTATCTCTTCAACAACGGTTTCTTCCCTCTTGATTTCATTAAGTTTTTTTCTGAACTCCTCTTGAATCTGTTCAAGGGTTTTAATCTCACTTACCATAAGAATTTCTCCTTTGGTTTTTTACAAACTGAATTTTGGACCGCTTGTGTCGGTGTTTCCTTCATTTTCATTTAAAACGGTATCAACTATTTCATCCACCTGAGACCTGCTGTGATAAACCTCCTGTCTGCCCTTTATACTGCCCTGTGTAATCAAATTTTCATTGGCTCGGGCTAAGGATAAAATGGCTTCAACAAGGGCTTCTTTATCGTCAAAAACATTGCTTTGGATTGACTTATTATTTGCTGTTTCTTCCAATTGTTTTTTAAGGGAATCCCTTTCTTCATACACCTTAGAAATTTCTAAATCATATCTTTTACTATCCTCTTTAAGTCGGGAATTTTCAATGGTTATTTCGCTTAATTTGTTTTCAAGTTCCAAAATTTTTGCGGTTTGGGATGAAATCAAATCCACCGCCTTTATATGTTCCTTTTCTAACATATCGATATATGTATCTACCTCTCGGGCAGAATAACCCGACGGCTCATTTGAAAATGTTATTTTCGACATACATTTCCCTCTTTTCCCAAAATATATTTTCCACCAAGTGTATAATACCATACAAGATAATATCTTTCAACATTTTTTGCACAAAATGTTGTGTTTTGGTTTGGATTTTATCCTAAATATGCCTTGCAAAAATATAAGGTGAGTGTTATAATATATTTTGTATAGGTATAAGTGTCGGTATTTTTAGAGCCCTTTTGCAAATAATATTAAAAATTTGCGAGGCGTTAAAAAATGAATACCGATTATCCTATTTATAAAAGACAAAAAAACATCCCTGAAATTCAGGCACCAACCGAAGATACCAATGACCAATATTCTGCCGAAAACCCTGTTTTCCCTGCGGTTACTCCCGCCCTCGGCAAACACGCCATTCACTGTTTGACGGTGGTGGGGCAGATTGAGGGGCATTACGTTTTACCATCCCAAAACAAGACCACAAAATACGAAATGCTTATACCCCAACTTGTGGCGGTGGAGGAATCCCCCGAAGTAGAGGGACTTATAATCATTCTCAATACCGTAGGCGGTGACGTGGAGGCGGGTCTTGCCATCTCTGAACTTATTGCAGGGATGAAAAAGCCCACCGTATCTTTGGTGCTTGGGGGCGGACATTCCATCGGCGTACCGCTGGCAGTATCGGCAAAGAGGTCGTTCATCGTGCCCTCGGCTTCTATGACCATACATCCCGTAAGAATGAACGGACTTGTCCTGGGCGTATCCCAAACCCTTGATACCCTTCTTCGTATGCAGGACAGGGTTACCGATTTTGTGGCGGAACATTCAAATATCAGTAAAGATAGATTTAATGAACTTATGACCGCATCGGGTCAACTCGTTTCGGATATAGGCACCATTCTGTGCGGAAAACAGGCGGTTGAGGAAGG
Organism: Acutalibacteraceae bacterium; assembly: GCA_045541655.1. Taxonomy (GTDB): domain Bacteria; phylum Bacillota; class Clostridia; order Oscillospirales; family Acutalibacteraceae; genus UMGS1484. The sequence continues at coordinate 42,883 of JAZQJN010000012.1, read as the reverse complement.
CATTATTGATGAACTTGGCGGACTTAAAGACGCCGTAGAATATTTGTATAAACTTATTGAAGAATAAACCTTGACACCCCTTGATAAGGAAACTACAATTCTCGTAACCCATCATTTTTCTGATGAATGAACCAATAATTAACTATATAATTATTTACATCCGTTTTTCAAATCCATCGGCTTTGCCGATATAATAATTTTCAATTTTCCACTTTCCATTTTCAATTAAAAAAACGACCCCGAAAATCGAGGTCGCTCTACATAAAAACTATTCTTTAGTTTGCAAGTAAAAAATATGCGATAACCACTATACCCAAAACTATGCGATAATAACCAAACAACTTGAAATCGTGCTTTTTAATGTAGGACATAAGGAACTTAATAGCAAGTACCGAAACGATGAAAGAAACTAAAGTTCCTACTATCATAACTCCCCATTCAAGGCCGGTCATAGTGCTGCCACCCATTACGAATTTAAGCACCTTCAAAGCACTTCCCCCCACCATAGCGGGAATGGAAAGGAAGAAGGAAAACTCTGCGGCGGCGGTGCGGGAAAGTCCGAGTAATGTTGCACCCAAAATGGTTGAACCGCTTCGGGACGTACCAGGCACAAGGGCTAAACTTTGTGCTATACCGATTAAAAACGCGGTAAGGAAGGTAAGTTTAGTAACGTCAGAAAACTTTTCTTTAAAACTCATACTTTCAATAATAATGAAGAAAATACCGTAAACAATCAATGCACCTGCCACAACGTAGGCACGGCTGTCCCCTACCAACATTTCCTCGATTTTATCGTCAAAGGCAATGCCTAAAACTCCGCCGGGGATACTTGCAATAGCAATCTTTATCCAAAGAAAGATTTTTTCCATATCAACGTAATCGTTGCAAAACCTTTGCAAGAAGTTTAAGGGTTTGCCGTTTTGTTCAAAGAAGTAGGGTTTAACGGCGGTAGATTTGCAGTGAAAAGGCCAGATTTTATTCCAAAAGAGCATAATTACAGCAATTATTGCCCCCAACTGAATTACCACAAAAAACAGTTCTTTAAAGGCATCGGATACGTTAAGTTTAAGGAATTCATCCACCAAAATCATATGTCCCGTGCTACTTATAGGTAACCACTCGGTGATACCTTCGACTATTCCAAGGAAGATTGACTTTAATATTTCTATCACAATATCATCTCCAAAAAACAAATTACAATAAATAATATACACTACCACAATAAAAAATTCAACAATAAAAATAAACTATTCATTATCATACATACGGAGGTTAAAAATGGCAAAGAAAAAAGCAAACAAAAGGTCTCAAAAACAAAACAAAAGTAAGCAAAACAAAAGAGAGGTAAACATTGAGGTTTATGCCGTTATACTCTTTTTTGTATCTTTGTTTATCTTTCTTGTGTCGGTTATTCCCGGAGGAAACTTCTGGAACAGTATGCACAAATTCTTTTTAGGAATTGGTGGATACCCCATCTATCTCTGGACAATATTCGGATGCGTGGTTGGGGGACTTATGTCCTTCGGCAAGGCAGGCGGTAAAAACACAGCCCGTCTTATTGAAGGCGGAGTTGCCATCTATTTCCTTCAGGTGCTTACCGAAACCATTAAATATACCGACACTTACACCTTCGGTGAATACATAAAAACTGCCTATACTAACGGTATCTCGGGCGGTGGATTTTTCGGTGCGATTTTAGGATATCCTATCGCTTCCTGGCTTGGCAAAATGGGTGCGATTATCACCCTTATTATACTTCTTTTAGCCCTTATTGTAATCTCCACAGGTATCCCTCTTTACAAAGTCCTCAAAGCCACCTCAAAACCAGCAGTGAAGGTTGCAGAAAAATCCAAGGAGATTATTGAAGAGAAAAAACGCCTTATAGAGGAAGCACGTCAGGGTTCGGGTAGTGTGGATATCCCCTTGGACGGTGATGAAACACCCCGTAAGAAAAAGAAGAATAACGAAGAAACTATTGACGATAAACGCAAACGTCTTATTGATACATATAACGGTGAAAATCCAGATGATGAGAATAACAATCCCGATGCGCATATTGAGGTATCTCCCGAAGAACAAAGAAGCAGAGATATTGACGAAATTATTAAAAACATAAACGGAGATAATGAAGAAAATCCCGAAGAAAATATTGTTGAGGGAGAAGAACTTTCCGAAGAAAAACCAAAAAAGGAAAAGACAAAATCCGCTCCCGATATGGTAGAGGTGGTTAACGATCAACCCGAAGAATACCGTTATCCTCCCGTTACCCTTCTTAACAAAAACAAAAGCGGTTCCGACGTGGATATTAACGAAGAACTCCGTCAGAATGCCGCCCATCTTGTGGATACCCTTAAGAGTTTCGGTGTAGAAACAAGGGTTATAAACATCAGTCGCGGTCCCACCGTTACAAGATACGAACTGCAACCCGCCGCAGGTGTTCGCATTAATAAAATCACCGCTTTAACCGATGATATCGCCCTTAACCTTGCCACTGCAGGTGTCAGAATCGAAGCACCTATCCCCAATAAATCGGCGGTAGGTATTGAGGTGCCCAATAAATCCTCTGCATCGGTTCTCCTCCGCGACGTTGTGGATAGCGAAAAATTTGCAAACAGCGACAGTAAACTCACCGTTGCCGTTGGTAAGGATATTGCAGGTAACATTATCACCGCCGACCTTGCCAAAATGCCTCATATTCTTATTGCAGGTACCACCGGTTCGGGTAAATCGGTTTGCATAAACACCTTCCTTACAAGTATTCTCTTTAACGCATCCCCCGAGGATGTTAAAATGATGCTTATAGACCCCAAGGTTGTTGAACTTGAGGTTTATAACGGACTCCCCCACCTTCTTGTTCCCGTCGTTACCCAACCCCGCAAAGCCGCAGGTGCTTTAGGTTGGGCGGTTACCGAAATGGAACGCCGATACAAACTCTTTGGTGAATGCAGAGTCCGTGATTTACAGGCATATAACGAATTTGCGAGGGCAAACGAAACCTTTAAGAAAATGCCCCAAATCCTCATTGTTGTTGACGAACTTAACGACCTTATGATGGTTGCTCCCTCCGAGGTTGAGGATTCTATCTGTCGCCTGGCTCAAAAGGCACGTGCCGCAGGTATGCATCTTGTTGTGGCAACCCAAAGACCTTCGGTTGACGTTTTAACCGGTCTTATTAAGGCAAATATCCCCAGCCGTATATCCTTTAAGGTGGCAAACCGTTTCGACAGTAACACCATCCTTGATACCCAAGGTGCCGAAAAACTTCTTGGTAAGGGTGATATGCTCTTCTATCCCGTTGGACTTTCCAAACCCGTTCGTGTTCAGGGTTGTTGGGTAAGTGATGAGGAGATTAAGAGCGTAATTAACTATATCACCAAGGATATAGACGAAGATAAAAATATCTATTCTACCGAAATCGAAGCCGCCATTGAACAACACGCCGTTGAAACCAAGGGCAGCAAAAAGAACGATGATGAGGACGGATTTGTTGACGGCGATGAACTCCTTGATGATGCAATTGAAGCCATCCTTGATGCAGGGGTTGCATCTACCTCCCACCTTCAAAGAAGACTTCGTGTGGGACACGCCAGAGCAGGTCGTATTATGGATATCCTTGAAAACAAGGGTATTGTTGGCCCCTACCAGGGCTCTAAACCCAGAGATATTATGATAACCCGCCAACAGTGGATGGAAATGAAAATGAACGTTGAGGATTAGTCCAAAAAACATTTGATTTGGAATAAATCGTAGGGCAGGGGCTTGCTCCTGCCGCTAAACCACCCTTAAAACAAACGGCAGGAGCAAGCCCCTGCCCTACAATTAGGAATATTTATAATTATCCATTAATTCAGGAGTTTCTATGTTTTTACCTATCTCAAAACAGGATATGCTATCAAGGGGTTGGAATAGTATCGACTTCCTTGTTGTAACGGGGGATGCCTACGTGGATCATCCCAGTTTTGGCACGGCAATTATCTCCCGAGTGCTTGAAGCCGAGGGCTTTAAGGTAGGTATTTTAACCGCTCCGAATTATAAAAATCTCGTCGATTTCAAAAAATTCGGCAGACCGAAATATGGTGCTTTAGTTTCGGCAGGTAACATAGATTCAATGGTATCTAACTACACCGCCGCCAAGAAAAAACGCAGTGATGATGCCTATTCTGCCGGCGGAAAGGGTGGCAACCGCCCCGACTATGCCTGTTCGGTATATTCAAAAAGAATTAAGGAAGCATATCCCGACCTGCCCGTCGTAATCGGAGGGCTTGAGGCATCCCTTCGCCGTTTTGCCCATTACGATTATTGGAAGGATACGGTACTTCCCTCTATCTTGGTGGATAGCAAAGCCGACCTTTTAACCTTTGGAATGGGTGAAAATCAGACCATACAAATTGCCCACCGCCTTGCAAAGGGAGAGGACGTTAAATCCCTTACCGATATTTTAGGCACCTGTTATCTTACCGAAAATATCCCCGATAAAAAGGGTGTGTTTCTTGCATCATTTGAAAAGGTGTCAAGCGATAAACGTGCCTATGCCGAGGCAGCACGAATAGAACTTGAGGAGCAGGATCACATCCGCGGAAGGGCACTTTTTCAAAAACACGGAGAAAAATATCTTGTGCAAAATCCACCTATGCCTCCCCTTACCACCGAGGAACTTGATAGGGTTTATGCCCTTCCCTTTGAGCGATATTATCACCCAATTTATGAAGATATGGGGGGTGTCCCCGCCATAGCCGAGGTGGAGTTTTCGATCACCCACAACCGCGGATGCTTCGGGGCTTGTAACTTCTGCTCCCTTGCATTTCATCAGGGCAGATATATTACCTCCCGTTCAAAAGAGTCGGTTATAAACGAAGCAAAACTTCTTACCGAAAATCCCCATTTCAAGGGATATATCCACGACGTAGGCGGTCCCACCGCCAACTTCCGCCGACCTTCCTGCGATAAACAAATAAAATCGGGACTGTGCAAGAACAAAAAATGCCTTGCCCCCACCCCATGTCCTGCACTTAAGGTTGAACATAATGAATACCTCGATATTCTTCGTGCTATGAGGGATATTCCCAAGGTGAAAAAGGTGTTTATCCGTTCGGGTATTCGCTTTGATTACCTTTGCGAAGATAAGGATGACGCCTTTTTCAGAGAACTTGTGGAGCATCATATCAGCGGACAGTTAAAGGTTGCTCCCGAACACTGTTCCGCCGCCGTTTTGGATAAAATGGGCAAACCCCACATTGAATCCTATCTTCGTTTCAAAAGAAAATATAACGCCCTCAATAAAGAGATGGGTAAAGAACAGTATCTTGTACCCTATCTTATGTCATCCCACCCCGGTTCACGTCTTAAAGATGCCATAGAACTTGCTCTTTTTCTTAAAAAGGAGCATATCCGCCCCCAACAGGTGCAGGATTTTTATCCCACCCCCGGAACTATCTCCACCGCTATGTTTTATACGGGAATTGACCCCTACACTATGGAGGATATTTTCGTTCCTAAAACTCCCGAAGATAAGGCAATGCAACGTGCTTTGCTCCAATATTTCAAGAGTGAAAATGCCGATATTGTACGAAAAGCACTCATAAAGGCGGGTCGAAAAGACCTTATTGGAACGGGCAACAACTGTCTTGTTCCACCCGATAAAAATATGAGGGATGCATCCACCGAAAAACACAAAACCCATAACAAAACGAGAAAGGTAAGTCATCAATGGCAAGGACCAAAAGGAAAAAATTCACGAAAAGGGAGATAATTCTGCTTATTATCACCATTTGCATTGCTGTATCGGCATTCCTCTCGGTTGCCGATGATTTTGGCTTTCCTGTTTCTTGGAATTCTATTTTAAATTCCTTTAAAGATAAACCCACATACAATATTTCCGACAACGAAAGTGTCCATTTTATCGATGTTGGACAGGGAGACTGTGCCTTGCTCCTTTCGGGGGATAATGCCGCTCTCATTGATTGCGGTGAAAACGGCGAAGGCGAAATGGTTATAAAATATCTTAAGAAATTGGGTGTTAGAAACCTTGATTTCATACTGTTCAGCCACAACGACAGCGACCATATAGGCGGTGCAAACGAAATAATAGAAAGCATTCCCACCGAAAAGGTGTACGCCGACCAAATCCCCTCTGTAAAGGATAACAAAAATTATCAAAACGTGGTATCGGTGGCAAATAAAAAGGGTACCGAAATTATTGCACCCAAGAATTTGCAGGAAATATCCCTTGGCAATATGGTGCTTACCCTTTATATCCCCACTCCCGAAGATAAAGATGATGAAAATGAAAACGGTATTGTGGTTATGGCAGATGTGGCAGGCAGAGAGATTTTATTCACAGGCGATATCGGCAAGGAAACCGAGAAGATATTAACAGATACATATCCAAACCTTGACTGCGATATATTAAAGGTAGGACACCACGGAAGTAAACACTCCTCCGACCTGAATTTTCTAAAGACCGTAACCCCCGAATATTCTGTTATCTCGGTGGGGAGTGATAACAGATACGGACATCCCACAAAAGAGGTGCTGACCCGCCTTTCAAAGGTGAACAGTAAAATATACCGCACCGATACCTTAGGTACTGTGGTATTTTCTTTTGATAAAAACGGAGTTATTATTCCTGCATCATAAATTCTTGAAAACGGAGTTGAAAATATATGCCTTTGCTGGATGATTTTGCTTTGCAATATACCGTAATGGAGGACTTCTCCCCCGTTGCCGCCATTATAGTTGCAGCGGGAAATTCCACCCGAATGGGACAAAATAAACAATTTATCCCTCTGCTCGGAATTCCCACTGTTGCCCGCACACTTCTCGCATTTGAAACCTGTGCCAATGTGCGGGATATTATCGTGGTAACCAAAGAAGACTGCATTGCCGACATAGAACGTATTTGCGATGAGTATAACATCTCAAAACTCACCGCCATTGTTGAGGGGGGAGAAACCCGTCAACAGTCGGTGGAAAACGGTATTGATGCCGCCTCTTTAGATATTTCTTATTACGCCATTCACGACGGTGCAAGACCTTTGGTTACCCCCGACGATATATCCGAATGTATTGATGCCGCAAGAATTCACGGCTCTGCCGCTTTGGGGGTTTTCGTTAAGGATACTATCAAAAGGGTAAACATAGAAAAGCGTATTTTAGAAACTCCAAACCGAGAATTTTTAATGGCGGTGCAAACCCCGCAAATATTCGAGGCAGAAATATATAAAAAAGCCCTTACCAACGCAAAGGAAAAAGGTCTCACCGTTACCGATGACTGCGGATTGGTTGAAGATGCGGGATATCCCGTATTCATAGTGGAGGGCAGTTACGAAAATATTAAGGTAACGACTCCCGAAGATATCGCCGTTGCAGAAGCAATTTTGAAAGGAAGATTGTCAAATGATTAGAATAGGTCACGGATACGACGTTCACCGCCTTGTGGAGGGAAGAAAACTTATCCTCGGCGGAGTAAACATCCCCTATGAAAAGGGCCTTTTGGGACATTCCGATGCCGATGTTTTACTCCACGCACTGTGTGATGCTATGTTGGGTGCGGCAGCCCTTGGCGATATTGGCAAACTCTTCCCCGACAACGATATGAAATATAAAGATATTGACAGTATGATACTCCTTGAAGAAACGGTCTCGGCATTAAAAGAAAAGGGATATTCCCTTGTAAATGTCGACGTGACCGTAATTGCCCAAGCACCCAAACTTTCTCCCTACATAAAAGAGATGCGGGAAAATATCGCAAAAAAAATCGGTGTTGATATTGACAAAATAAGTGTCAAAGCCACCACCGAAGAAAAATTAGGTTTCACAGGAAGCGGAGAAGGTATCTCTGCCCACGCCGTGTGCTTGATTGAAAAATAAAATATAACAAAACCATGCGAATATAAATAATAACACATACCTTTACAATAAAGAAAATCCTCATTCCCTTTTATTTTGGAATGAGGATTTTTGTGATATTATAAACTAATTACTTAAGCACGTAGGATGCAATATATTCCACATCGTTGTTTAATGTAAGGTTTGGATTTTCTTGCACAAACTGAATATTTAATCCCTTCTCTTTTGCGGTCAGAGCGAAATGACAAAGAGCAATACCTATATCTATCATCTGCATATCGGGTTTGCCCGGCTGTTCAATACCTTTATTCCGTTTAAGATAAAAGTGAGCAGAATTATCCGAAACAATAACACGCCAGGGTTGTCTGTTTACTGCCGAGGGGGCAAGGCGAACCATATCGAGGGGATGGGCAAAACATCCTGCCCCTTCTTTGGTCAGGGGAGTATCGAATGAGCCATCAAAGAATAACGCTTCAAAGGACAGACGTTCATCGGCTTTAATGGTCTTTCGCATCATACTATCCCTCAAAGATAACTTGCCCGATATATATCCAATAGCGGTGGCACAGGGCATAATTTCGTTTTCTTTAAGTTCCATGGCATTCTCAAAAGCGGAACGGTTCATAGTACCGCCAAGCCATACCGTTCCGAGTTCTAATGACCGTGCATACAGTATAAACACCTCAAAGGAATATCCGAAGGCAAGAAGTGAATTTTTAGTGTTTTCTATCTTTCCGCCTACAAACAACTCGGTACCGGTTACAACAGGACACACAAGACCGTATTCTTTAGCTTCAAGGAACTTTAATTCTACGGGAATGTTGAAGGGATTTTGAATATTATTTGCAAAGGTAAGTATCTGCTCCTTCACACCTTCGTCAAGGGTTTTGCTGTCATAGGTGCGAACGCTTCTTCTTAATTTTATAAGTTGAGTTGCGTTTTCCATATCGACCTTTAACTCCTTTTTGCAAACTGAATTAAGATAACAATCCTTTTATTGCACCTAAAATGGTAAATCCGTCGGAAAATTCGAAGTTAAGAATACCAATTACAAATATTGCAATAATTATAACGGGCAATACATAGGTCATATAGGGACGCATCCAACTTTTGAGTTTAAGACCTTTACCTGCGTTGGCTTCAGCGAGGAAGTTATCAAATCCCCATCCGAACTTGGTAACGCTAAATAAAAGATAGCAAAGTGCACCTAATGGCAAACAACAGTTAGATACGATGAAATCTTCCAAATCGAGAACGGATGAACCGCCGGCAAAGGGTTCAAAGGAAGACCAGAGGTTAAAGCCCAATGCACAGGGAACCGATAGGATGAGAATAGCGATACCGCAAATAATACAGGTTTTTACACGTCCCCAATTAAAGAGTTCACGCACGCAAGCAAGGATATTCTCGAATACTGCAAGAATAGTGGACATAGCGGCAAAAAACATAAAGAGGAAGAAGAGAGAACCCCATAAACGTCCGCCGTTCATATTGTTAAAAACGCTTGCCATTGCCTCAAAGAGAAGACTGGGGCCTGCCCCGGGTTCGATATTGTAGGTAAAGCAGGCGGGGAAGATAATAAGTCCCGCGGTGATAGCCACAAAGGTATCGAGGAGAAGAATGTTTACCGATTCACCCATCAAAGAACGTTCTTTTCCAATATAACTGCCAAATATAGCCATTGAACCAATGCCCAAACTCAAAGTGAAGAAGGCCTGATTCATAGCACCCACAATCACATCGCCATTGATTTTAGAAATATCGGGTTTAAGATAAAAGGTAAGACCTTCTTTAGCACCATCAAGGGTGAAACTATGGATAGCAAGGATTATCATAAGAGCAAAGAGGGCAAGCATCATATATTTTGTAACACGCTCAACACCCTTTTGAAGACCAAAAGACAGAATTAAAAAACCAAGCACAACAACTATCGCCATAAAGCCAACCATAACGGCGGGATTAGATAGCATATTGCCAAAAAGTTTTGATGATGCTTCAGAAGAAATGCCTGTCATACCGCCACGAAGGAAGGATACGAAATAATATAGTATCCAACCGGTAACCGAAGAGTAGAACATCATAAGCAGACAGTTGGCAACAAGGGCACCGTATCCGTGAATATGCCACTTTTGACCGGGTTTTTCTAATTTTTGATAAAGTTTAACAGGACTTGCCTGACTTGCACGACCAAGAGCAAACTCCACAACCATAACGGGCAAACCTAAAATAAATAGGAACAACAAGTAGATAAATACAAAGGCACCGCCACCGTATTGACCGGTCATATATGGGAACTTCCAAACGTTGCCCACACCAATAGCACAACCGGCACTTAAAAGAATAAAGCCAAGGCGACTGCCCAAACGCTCTCTTTCCATAAATTCCACTCCTTTTTCTAAATAAGAATGCCAAGGAATTATAGCAAAATTTTTAAATATAGTCAAGGAAATAGGATGAAATCGTTTCGCTTTCGCTCACGATGAAATCCAAAATAGGTTTTGATAAAAACACTTATATACGACATTTTTCATAACTTTTCCAAAAAAACTTTGTTTTTATATGATATTGTGATATACTGCAATTACAATATAGTTTAAATCTATGTTTATTAAGGAGAATATAAGATGATTAACTTTTGTGCTAATTGCGGTCAAAAAGTAGATAAAAAAACAGGATTGTGTCCTCAATGCGATCAAGCAAATTTAAAAGCCAAGAAAAAAAGAAAGAAATTAGTTAGAACCGTTATTGTAGTGGTATGTTGTATCGGCATAATTGCAACTAGCATTTTCGGTGCGTTAATATTCCTTAATAAAGTTACTGTTCCATATACATATGGAGAGTATAATTCTTTTATGGAGGGCTTTACGGATGTTATAATTACAGATGAAAAGTCCGCAATAGAAGCCGTTGCATCTGTTTCGGATGCCTTGGGAATCCAAAACGCAGAAAGTGAACTTAAAGTTTCTTTTACTAACAAAAGAGAAACTGAAACCTATTACCGCATACAACAATATTATAATGGCATCCCTGTTTTTGGTCGCAACATTACTGTTGTGGCAGGCAAAGAGGGAAATGCTTTAGGTCTTACCTCAAACTATTCACCTGTGGGAGATATTGATATAACCCCCTCACTAAACGAAGAAAAAATCAGCAATAAAATCGACAAAGAATATGATGGCGTTGATAGTCAAACAAACAATGGATTAGTCATATATTCTCTTTATAATTCTTCTTCCACTCTTGCGTACGATATTACTGTTAGTAAATCTGACGAAAATAACGTAATTCACGACCAATGTATTATTTCAGCAAAAAATGGCGATATACTTTTAAAAAACAACCTAATTAGAACCGGCAATATCAAACATTCTTCAGATGAATACACATACAAAATCAATGACAAGACTTATCTTATGTATGATGAGTCAAGGAACATTTTAGTATTAAACTCTAATAAAAAAAAGCTTGTAGCTTATGGCTCAAATAATAAATGTACTAAGGTATCAAACGATAATAAAACTAATGAAAACCCTAATCCATTATGGGAAAAAAATAAAACTTTAATATGCGGAAATATAAAACTTGAAGGTTCAAAAGACGCTAAATGGAATGAAAGTGCTACAAATTTGATAAACAGTGTCGAAAACATCTATGACTTTTATTCCAAAATTTTAAAATGGAACGGATATGATAATAAAAATAGTCCTATGCTTACCTCTTACAATGACTACCATTATTCAGATGGCGATAATGCTTATTCAAGTGCCAATGTATTAGTGTTTGGATATCAACAGGATTTATCGAATGTAGGACAGGTCGGACACGAATTTACCCATTCTGTCGAGGGTTCAATTTCAAATATGATATATTCTGGTGAAACTGGTTCAATAATGGAGGCCTATTCAGACATATTCGGTGAAATAGCGGAGGATTATGCTAAAGACGGCGTGTTAAATGGTAAGTGTACATGGACTGTGTTTGACCGAAATATAAAAAGCCCTTCTGATAATAATCAACCTGCCCGTTACTTGGATGAAAACTGGGGAAGCACCGTTGACAATGGAGACAATAATGACTGTGGCCACGTTCACAAAAATAGCACTGTTATTTCACACGCTGCCTATTTAATGAGCGAAGGAATTGACAAGAATCCAAAAATCGATAACGCTTCCCTTGCCTCTATGTGGTTTAATGCCTTAAACCTTTTGCAACCTGACTCTAACTTTTCACAATGCAGAAATGCCGTAGAATTATCTGCAAGAATAATGCTCAAAAACAAAAAACTTACCGAAGAACAATATAAAACAGTTATAGCGGCTTTTGAAAAAGTTGGCATCAACAATGCTGTGTTTACTTATTCTGAAACTGTAAAAAACAAATTTGATTTATCAGTCATAACCTACGTTGATAGCGGTGTTGTAAATGCCTCTAATGAAGTTATAGAATATAAACTTGAAATTGTAAATCTCAACAATATAAAAGCAAAGAAAGTTTTCGAGAAAGAGAAGATTTCTGGACAGCATACTTTGAATTTAAAAGACGGAACTTATGTATTACGCATAACGGATATAAACGATAGTGAGAACATATCAAAATCTATTGATGTAAAAATAGTGGTAGACGGAGATGATAGCAAAGCAAAAGATAAAATCACTATAAAAACTGACTTTACCCCTGTTGTTCTAAATGAAGATTCATCAAATAAAGCAAATGAAAGCAAAGATAAAATAAACGACTTAAAATCATCGATAATTGATAAGTATGGGCTATCATCACAAGAAAGTTTTACCTCCTGTTTGGGTGCGGACATTCAAAGTTATCCTAACAAAATTTTCGGTATTATTAGTATGGTTGACAACATCGATCTGGATAAAGATAATATTAATGATTTAATTGTTTTGCGTGTGTCAAAATCAGAATCCAATCAGCATGGTGATATCACAGTAGAAACCTATAAATCTAGTAATGACTATAGTTCCTCTATATCCACAGTGATTTGCGAGGTTTCTTTCTGCACTGCTAAAAACATCTACCTTTATTATAGTGATATTATTGGGAAATATAGTATAGTTATTGATTCGTATTCTAGCGGTTCATATACGGGTGTGGACTCTTGGTCAGCAAACGTATTTACTTTATCCAAAAACTCTATTGATGCGTACGCTAATTGGGAGTATGTGCCTAGATTTGTAACAGATGTTGATTTTGAAACAGAATTTAAGAAGATAAATTTACCATATGCAAAATATTGCACCACCTGGGACACTCGAAACAATAACACATATTTTCAGCCATTATGTGAGATTGAACACGAAATCTATGGTGATACATATACATATATGACACGTAATCACAAGTTAAAAATCAAAAACACCTCTAGTCAATAAGATATACCTATTAATAATATTCAAACGATTTCTACGAAAGGGCAGTGCAAAATCGCACTGCCCTTTCCAAAAAGTAATTAATATAGCTTTTAACAAACAACAAACCCGAACGTTTAACCAATTGGTAAAAGGTTCGGGTTTGAATGCTTTGGTAGGGGAGCACAAATTCTAACCCTTTTGAATTTTTGACCTATGTGTTCGTACCCCTACATATAAAACAACCATATAGTTTAAATGCTAGTACACAAATTTTTTAACTATATTGCAAGACATCAATAATAGGAATATCTGTTTGCTTATACGGTAAATGTTTTATGTGTTTCAATCAATCATTTTAGGCGAATTTAGACACACCGAATTTTTCCGATGCAATTTTTTTAGCTATAATTTTTTATATGTAGTTGATTATTTTAAATTAATATGTTATAATCATTACAATATTGTGTGGAGGGGAATATATGGATCATTTTTCTGTTTTGAATTATCAGGGTAGTAAAAAAAACTTACTTGAGTTTATTCATCAAAATGCTGCTTCTTATATTGAACCCAACTCCACGTTATTGGATATTTTTGCCGGCACATGCAGCGTGGGATACAGTTATAAAAGAGATTATACCATCTATGCTAATGATAGTGAATTATATTCATATATTATTTCAACCGCTTTGCTTGGAACATATAAAGAAGATCCCCAAAAAATATTAATGCAAATAGATGATTATTTCTTTTCTAATATGGGCAAATTTTCAGAAAGTATCATAGAACAACAATTACAAGAAAAGACACTGCTTTCAGATTTAGATAATTATTCCGCTCTAATCGAGTTTTATGAAGAATTTCCAACCGTTTGGAATCATAAAATACCTTTTATCAAAAACCATAATAATTTCGAACTTTTTACTACATATTATTCTAGTTCCTATTTTGGTTTAAATCAATCAATAGAGATTGATTCTTTAAGATATGCCATTGAACAATTCAAATCAACGTCTTTATTCTTTCCGTTGCTTACATCTTTGTTTTTTGCGATGAAAGAATGTGTTTTTTCTAAAGACGGACATATGGCACAACCTCTAAATTTAAAAGACAATGTATTTAAATTGTTTTTAACCCGCAATAAGTCCATTTACAATATTTTTAAAGAAAAGTTTCAGAGTTTCTTTTTGGATGAATTTATTAAGACTACAAAAAGCAACAAAACTTATAATATGAATTTTGAAGATTTAATAAAGCAAGACGATATAAAGAATAACGTTAGCTTTATCTACGCTGACCCCCCTTACACGGATATGCAATATTCAAGATATTATCATTTATTAAATATAGTTGCGAAATACGATTATCCCGCTCCAACACAAAACTCCGGAAAATATACCAAGGGTCTATATACAGAAAATAGATATCAATCAAAATTAAGTGCCAAAAGTACGTGTTTAACTACATTCAATAATTTAGTTTGTTTTGCTAATGCATATAATAAAAACCTAGCTATTAGTTTTGCATATCCGGCAGATGTCACAAAACAAAAAACCGACAGGTATGTGATGTCTATTGATGATATTAAAGATTCTTGTTCTAAAGAATTTGGCGCAACAAATGTTGAGATCGCAACATTAAATTATTCTCATTCAAACAACAGAAATAAAGCACCGAAAAAAGTAATTGAATATTTAATATTGTGTAATGGGCGGTGACTATTATGAAATCAATAGAAGAAGTTAAAAAAGAAATATATAGTACATCTGCCTCCAACAAAAACCCTTTGTATGACTCGCATATTTATTGGTCACAAAAGCCATTTAACATTTGTGATATATTAATTGACGCATTTAGTAATGAGGGCGACACTGTTTTCGATCCATTTTTAGGTTCGGGTGTTACCCTGCTTCAGTCTATTTCTAAGGGAAAAAAAAGGAAAGCAATTGGTTGCGAAATAAATGAAGCACCACTTTTTATAGTAAAAACTTTGTTAAAAGATTATGATGCACAAATATACAAAAAAGTCTCACACGAATTTCTTTCCAAAATTAGATTATTACAAAAGTATTATTATACTGATTGTGATAATTGCGGTTCAAAAGGCGTAATAACATCTGTTGTTTTCGATAAACCGCAACGAGATGCAGAAATAGCAATTAAAAGCATTAATTATAGATGCACATGTTCTTCTAAATGCACCAAAACCCCAGATATCAACGATATTCAATCAATTAACGTCAATCATATTATTAAAAATATAAATGATACACTACTCATAGCAAACAGTAAATTAGCTGTATATGAAAATCAACATATAAGCCAAATCTTCACCAAAAGAAATTTTACTGTATTGGATGAGGTAGTTGGTATTATTAACAATTTATCTTGCTATAATGATTTATTTAAATACATATTGATGTCGGTTATACATTTATGCAAGATCACTGATAAACATTCTAATTCTCAATGGCCGCTTTGGATTCCTAAAACAGATTGTGTAGAAAAAAATGTTATTGATTTGTTAGAAAAAAAGGTGAAAAAGTTTTCTAGTACAATCGCCTTTTTAGAAGAAAATTATAAAGAGAAACTAGAATATAAATTGTTACATAAAGGCAGCCAACATATAGATAATTTGGATATTGCTAATGAATCTATACAACTTATCATTACAGATCCCCCTTATTTGGGTCAAGTTGCATACTCGGAATACATGCAATTGTATAAACCTTTTTTGGATTTAAATTTTGATATAGATGATGAAATCGTAGTTTCGTCTGCACCATCTCGCAACAAAGGTGAAGATGAATATTTTAAGTTATTAGATGATGTTTTTAAAATATGCTCTGATAAACTAAAAATGGATGGCTATTTTTGTATGTATTTCCACGATTCAAGCTTAGAAGTTTGGAACAAATTAATCGGTAGTCTATCAAATTATCAATTACAATATTTAGGACAAGCGCATATTGCAAAGTCTAATACACTAAAAAATATTATTAGTCCAAAAAAATCACTAAATGGCGATTGTATTTTATTCTTCAAAAAAACGCAATTTCCCATTTATGGACAAGAGGGAGCCGAACAAGTGGAGGAAATAGAAAAGAATATTGTCCGCCAAGCCCGTTTTTTAGTGAAACAAAGCGGCTCGTTGTCAACGCCAGAACTTTATGACAAAGGTCTTATGGAAATTTTAATACAAAACGGTTGGCTAAAAACCCTCTCCCTAAAGTATAAATCATTAGTTGACATTTTTGAAAAACATTTAAAGTGGGACACTGATACTGCCAAATGGATATTGTAGCATAAAAAGGAATCGTTCAAAAATCAGAACGATTCCTTTTGTGTTATATTGTAGGAAAACTTTTTATTATTAATCCTTCATTTTTAACTTCATTCAACGAGATAGAAACATTCAAACGGCGAATCAATATATTACTCTTATTTTTCTCGGCAATCATTATATCTCTTTTCTTTTTAATAAAATTCATCGTTTTATTGGTATCTAACAATAGGATTTTTTTAATTTCAAATTTCCTTTTATCAATTTGAGATAAATATATACCATCTAATAATCTCATATTAGCAATAACGTCATCACTCACATCCTCAAAGGTCCATAATGTGCTTTGAGATATTTTATACTCATATTTTCGATTTTGGGAATCTTGAGCATCATGTTTTCCTCCCATACCGCCTTGTTTGGAGTTTATTTTATGGTTTAATCCATTTGCTAAAAACAATTCCCATAATTTATTGCTTGTCAATAAATTTGTGGTTTTTGTGAATTTTTCAAGATAATCAATACATTCAAAAATCTTAATAATATAATTAGAGTATCGCCCTTCAAGATTATCTGAGTTTACACAAATTTTTTCAGCATTACAATCACTTTCTAATTGTGAAACACTTATATTTATCATTTTTCGTTTATTGCCAGAATTTTGAGACCAATTAGAAATATATCTCGCTATAACCTTACCATCAACTTTGTAATACCAATCCACATATTCCAAAGGATTTGTTGAATTTATATCATTTATATGCGCAAATATAACTGTTCGAGATTTTAATTCAGATAGTGTTTTATCGGTATAATCATTAAACGTCCAAGTGTGGTTAGAGCTTGATTCTTTATAATGCTTATATTCATAATGATTTTTAGAATCATCATATGCATCCGCACCATGTGCACCAGCTAAAATATGATGTTCCAACATATTTGCTATTATAATTTCATATATTTTGCTGCTTGAATATATATTGTATTCCCCAGTTAACTTTCCAAATTCTTCTTGGATGGTTTTAAGCTCACAAAAAATGGCATTCATTCTTTTACAAGCCATAATATTTATACCTCCTTAAATATCTAATCTCCTATGCTCCATTCCAAAGCACCGTTGTAATACTGATTCGGGAAATGCTCATTTAATTTTCGAGTCACATACTCACCATTCCACATTCCGACATCCTGTTCATTAGAAATCAATTGTCCATCCTTTGTGAAATCTGATGTAGTAATGCATATAGCAACATCGGCGCCACGGCGTAATTTTTCTGCTACTAAACGTTGCATTGGTTCACTACCAACATTTGCAGCCCAGCGTTTACATTGGAATAAATATAATTTATCTATTTTATTCTCATCATATTTATGCGCCAACAAATCAACTCCCAAATCTCCTGCACCGCCAGTATTAACTACATTAAAGAAGCCGTCTTTTTCTAGTAACTTTTTAATTAGATGTTCAAATTCATATCCTTCCAATGTTGAAATATCTACGGCACCTTCTTTAACTGCTTCAGTATAGTTTTTCTTGGTGTAAACTCGACCATCAGTTTCACAATAATTTTTTACCAATATGTCTATATCAGAGGCGTGACTTCTGTCTTCAAGAAATTGATTTACTGTTTTAGGGTCGCCGTTACATAACGTGTTTGCTATTTCAAAATAAAGGTCATCAAGAACGAACTTTCCGTTCTCATCTAAAAGGCGCTTGATAATAACGGGAATAAAATTATAAAATTTTGTAAATAAATCAGAATTATCTTCAATATCCAAATATAGTTTGTTGTAATCCTTTCTAACAATAGATGTATTTGTATCAATAACAAAGTTGTTAAAAATAATATCCTTTATCGTCAAAATTTCCTCGTCAGATACAAAATATGATTCTTTATTTATTATAGTTTTTCGCACCAAATCAACAGCATGGCTAATGGTTATTTCATCTTTTTCTATCGCATTATAAACTAACTTAACTGTTTCGAACTCGTAGTTCTTGTTGCCTATGTACCAGTAACGATTCTCCTCATCTAATTTTTGAAATCCTATTATCATTTCATTAGAAAGCGTGTTTTTATACGCCGCTTGTTTACGTATAGTAGGATCATTTTTGTCTATGCCGACTCTAAAGGCATATTCAAAACCGTTTTTTCTCGCAAGATTAATAATTTCCATAAGTGTTGTGAAATATTTTGCTTTTCCCAACTTTACAGTAAAAATAGCAAGCGAATTTGTTTTTAACACCTTATAAAATGTTTTAAACATTTTATCTATATCTAAATAATATTGATCAACACCTTTTTTGTTTTCCCTCTGAGGAGAATCCGTTTGAACAATTTCTTCATTGAGCATTTTAGAAGTCAATTCAAAAGAAATATCATTATTATAAAATTTGTTTAACCAAACCCTATATAATTGATTCCTTTCTAAATAAGGAACTTGATCTGTATACGGAAAATCAGTGTATATCAAATCAAACGAATCCTTCATCAGTTTTTCGGAACAAAAATCTTGATACGATTCGTTATGTATATAATACTTTTTGTTATCATCAGAATCAGCCAATAAAATATCTGAATACTCTTTCTTAAAATTAATAAAGCTATTTAATTTAGACTCAAACAGTGTCCAAACATTCATTTCTTGAGCACCGAACGGAACCACATGATATAATATATCGGTGCTTGAGCCGTACATTGAAATTCTTGCTAGTGACAGGGCGGAAACTAGCGCCTGTTCAATGACATCCCGTTCTATTGAAGCACTTTGCTCTAATATTGCCCTTTGTATTAATAGCAAAGCCTTTTGATTTCTTTTTGTAAATATTCTATCATAACGATTTGCACCCGTAGACCTAGTTATATTAATTCGGCTATTTTCTATATAAGTATCTTTAGGGAAATCTATAACATCCTCTTCCGAAATAGAGTTGATTTTTTCTTCATCAAACCCTTCAAACGCTTTGTCTTTTTTTCCACATATAGGACAAGCCGAAATTAATTTTATGTTTTTACCGTCAGAAAACTCTCTGTTTGGACGAGGATAGTAAAACTCATTGTCTTGTGGGTCAAAATATAATTTTTCTATATAATTTTTAACTCCGCAACAGGAAGTTTCGTACAATTCCATAACAGAGGATTTAACCGATGCTTCTATGTTTTTGAATATTGTATTTAACTTCTCAGTATTTACTTTAGCTAACAGAGCATATACTGCGGAATATGTGTAATTATCTATTTCTGTGGCTACAATTTTTCTGTTTGCTTTTGCTGCTGCAATTACAAACGAAGCTGAACCCATAAATGGGTCAAATATAGCATCAGTTTCTTCTGTTATGGCTTCTATAACTTTCTGTGCAATGATTGGCGACTTTCTCCCCTTGAAATTAAATGCTGTTTTAAGTAAGAAAGGAACACTATTTTCTACTCCATCTATAGCCGCTAACAACTTCTGTATTTTTTCTTTATTTTCACGTGTAATCTCTTTTTTCATTTTGTTTCCTCCAATAATAAAGTATATGTAGATATACCAAGCGCATCTGCTATAACATCTAATTTGGATAATGTCGGCAACTTATAATCTTGTTTTCTTAAATAAGATTGTAATGCAAAATCAGTTATAACATTGTTTAATAAAGCAAGTTTTTGAGGTGTCGAAAAGCATTGATTTTTCAAAAACATAATATTCAAATTTTTAACAAAAGAAATGTGAGAATCATTTGAATGTACTTTTTTGTTAATAATACAAACCTTTGAATTTAATAAATCAGAAGAATAACATCCTATCCTATTAGCAAGTTTATCAATATTTCTTAGCGTTGGGCACCTGCTACCATTGATCCAACTTTTAAGTGTGCTTGAAGGCACACCCAAATACAAAGCTAATTCAGAATACGATTTACCCTTTAATAACAACTCTAAATTCTCTCTAAAATTAAGATACGAATTATTTTGCACAATATCACCTCAATGAAATTATAACATATTTCTATATGTGCGAGTTGCACTGTTTGTATCTTTTTGTGCAAAATGTACTTTTTGCGACTGTGTGCTATGCGTCTTTTTTTTAACAAAAAATCTGGCTATTATAATAGTAGTCAGATTTTTTGATGAATAATTTAATTTTAAAATTTTATTTATCGATTTCGGATTTTTTGTTTTTTGAGCCAATTCAAAATAACAATTTAAAAAGATGAAAAACTGCATGAAAACAGAGGTAAAAAGAAAAAACACTACTGATGTCCAACCTATAAATACTTGGAGTTCAATAGTGTTTTTAATCTAACTTCATATTTTAATGTTGTGCTGTTCTAGATACTTAATAAATCCATTCGAATCAGAAATTTTCGGTATAATATTTTCAATGCGATAATTAGATTTTGCATATCTCTCAAACAACGTACGAACTTCCTGAATTTCTTGAAGATCAAACAAAACTTTTGCTGTTAAAGCTCCATTCGAATCCACAGTTTCCCCATATAAAATATGTAAATCACCATTAGTTAATTTTATCGCAAAAAAACCCCTAATCTCTTTTAATTTAGGATTATCGTTTTCTTTAATAATATAATGTTCAACATTAGAATTATTAAACGTTTTACCATAGTAATCATTCAATAATTTTAAAAATCCCCAAAAAGGATGATTACTTTCTTGTGGTGCTGAAAATTCAGGCATAGTTATCGTGTTGTATAATGAATCTGGTAATAAACATAAGCGACGTGTTTTTATCGCATTTATTTCTACCATTTCCTTTAGCTTATCTGTCCACAAATTCTCATATCCTTCATCGGCAATCCATTCATCCTCGGCAAATCCAGTCATAGCCCATATTTCACCACGAAATTTCTTTTTGTTTTTGTCTTTATCCCTAAGAATTAGATCTGACAGATGCAATAATTCTTCATAGTATTCATTAGGCCGTAAATTCCCAGAATTATTATTATTTACAGCTGTATGAATAGTTTTACAAACTTCTTCAAAGCGGCGATATGCAAAACGTTGTACACGTGAATTGCCAGATAAAAATACTTGTTCTAAAACAGGGCTAATATGATTTATTTTTTCAGAAATTTCTATAATCTGATTTCTATTCTTTTCGTTATCACTCTCTGTCTTGTTTTGACCTTGCGTAATAGAAATTTGTATTAGTACTACAGGTATAGCAATTCCTGTCCCAATAATTGCTAATCTGCTATCGGCTGAAAGTTCCTGGACCGCTGGAATAAAACAGGTTATTACAATAGATATAATAGGCGATAAAATTTCAAGCATTAGAATTATTATATCCCAAAACGACCATTTCTTACGCATATATTTCGTCTCTCTTTTCCGATTTTTTCTTAATTACGACTATCTTCAAACTCATATTTTGACAAAGGATCTGAGCCTAAGTATCCACCATCAGCAACAATTGTCGTGCCATTTATGAAACTCGACTCTTTAGAAAATAGAAAATAAACTACATTTGCAATTTCCTCGTCAGTTCCTAACCGTCCTAATGGAGTAAGCGATCTAGATTTATTGAATATTTCATCTGTATCCATTTCGCCACCGATCCATCCTGCTGGTAATGCATTAACGCGGATATTATATTTTCCCAAATTATTAGCTAAGGTGCGAACAAGGTTATGTATCGCAGCCTTTGTAGCAGCATAAGCAGAAGCACCATATGAACCCCTATAAGCTTCCGTACTTGTTATAATAACTATCGAACTTCCTGGATTCATTTGCACTTTTAATTCGTGAACAAGATAATTTGGAGCTGTCAAATTGATTGCAAGACTTTTGTCCCACATAATATGATCAAAATCATCTGGGTCTTCCATATGAAAGAAAAATTGAGCGAAGATTAATCCATCAATTTTACCTTGAACTGATTTAACAAAAGAAGATAGCTCTTCACGCTTTGCCAAATCGACCTTTCGAAGAACCAAAACATCTTCTGTGAACTCATTTTGCATTTTTATTGCATTATCAGTATACTCTTCGTCATATGTTCCAATAACGCTATATCCTTGACGAATAAATCTCCTCGTAATTGATTCCGCGTAACCAGGTTTTGCGGCCCCTACAATAACAACTTTCATAAATTGCCTCCTTAAGTATTTTTATGGATGAAAATATGGATACGGTTTTTCAGGGTATCCAATTTTCTGTGCTATTTTTCGTATTGCTTTACAGGTGTTTATCTTTTGTCCCAATAACGTACCAGTCTCATTTTGCACTTCCCCCAAACAATAACCCCCGCAATGTTCTCTAACCTCACATTTTGCACAGTGTGGCATGTTATTTATTGTTCTATGGCGTAAAGCGTTAACCTTGTTTTCATCTATTATAAAAGTTTTTTTAGTATCATCCCATTTGCCATACACAAAACAATCCATATGTTTTGGTGTTTTACCAAATGTTACTAGATCACAAGCCGAAATATATCCATCAGTTGTAAAATGTGGAACTGGGGTACATGCACGGCAATGCTTGTTGCATGTACCGTCAAAATTGCATGTGAGAAAACTACCATAAAAAACGTTTTTCTCCTTTGCATAAAAAAAGGCATCAATGTATGTATCTGCATACAAATCCATATCAAAATTGTATTGACTTAGTTTTTCATAATCATTGCAAACAGGAATATTACCTACAGTAGGGAAAATCGGATCGGTCCAAATATGTTTAATACCAATACTTGAAAAATAATCAATAATTTGACGCTGTCGTTGTACATTTTCATTTGTTATGGTAACACGTGCCCCCACCATTATATTGTGATCAGATTTGTTTTTAAGCAACCATTTAACATTTTTTTCAATAATTGGAGCTGACGGCTTCCCATTAGCACACGGTCT
The DNA here is from genome assembly GCA_045541655.1 of Acutalibacteraceae bacterium. GTDB lineage: Bacteria > Bacillota > Clostridia > Oscillospirales > Acutalibacteraceae > UMGS1484. Next base: position 19,539 of record JAZQJN010000012.1, on the reverse strand, counting down.
ATTTTTATTCTGAATTTCTGGTTCGCCATCAAATGACACCCATACTATATCAATATTGTTACTAATCCAAGAACAGACGTTTTCTCCAAAGCAACCATTAGTCTGTAATTCGGTAGTAACAGTTTTCCCACCTTGTTCTTTAGCGTATTCAACTATTTCTTTCATTATTATGAAAGCTTGAGTCGGCTCTCCTGGTCCATAAAATCTAATATGCCGACTTTGACTTGTTCTGAAAAAATAGTCAACACCAGCTTTTGCAATTTCAATAGGCAATGTCTGTTCAACTAGATTTATACGTTCCTCTTGGTTGTAACAATATATACAGCGCAAATTACATTTGGACGTCAGAAAGAACGAAGCCATTTGTTTATTTGCATGTGGCATATATTCACCTCACATATTAAATAAACTTATATTATAATTATACATGCTAGCCAAAATAATGTCAATGCAAAGGTATTGACATGTGTTTTGAAAATTATAAAAGTAATATGTGATGTTAGTTTTTCTTATGAAAATATCTTATCAATATTGATAAGCATTGATATATGATACACTCATCTATTTGGGGTTGTTGAATAACAAGTTTTAAAAATATTATTTACCTAAAATAATATTTTTAAATATGTTATCTGTATATTTGTTCCAGGCCTTCAAGTTGCTTTCATTTTCCCTTGCGTAGATAATATCATCAATTGTCAAAATTTTTAAGATTATTTTGGCAACTGTTTGCTCCAATTGTTCAAGCGTTATATCAATCCGCTTATAATGAAAAAACTCCCCCGCATGTAAAAAATTATTACGTTGCATATAAAGAATTTCTAGTTTTTCAGCAAGTTCTGTTATTTTAGCTCCATCATCATACAACACTCTAGGAACAATAGCTGCTATTCTTAGTCTTTTCTCATTTTTGCCTTCTGTAAATAGAGACTCAAGTGCTGTTAGATATAATAAAAGCGAAATCTCATATTCACAAAACTCTGTTCTCTGAATTGTAGCTTTTTCAAAAAGTCCAAATGCATTAATAAATAATCTATTAAGTTGATCATTGCTTTTTGAAAAAAGCAAGTTCAACATTTTTGAAAAAGTTTCTTGATGCTTTTTTTCAGCAATAAAATCAATATCTAATTTGCACTGTAAGTTTGCATTCCAATTAAAACCGTGACCACATCGCCAGGAATCTTTTGAAATTATCGCAACATGGCTATTCCTTTTAACGTGTAATTCAGATTTTCTAAATATACTTGATTCCATTTCATATGCTGAATGAATAAGCTTTAAGATATTTATCGCTGATTGCGCCATTAGATATGCAGAATGTTTAACATTATATGTTTGGTTTTCGATTTCAATAATCATTATATTAGATTTTAAAAAATCTTTTGATCTACTATTTTGAGTATGTCTAAAAAAATCCCTTACATCATAATAACTCATATCGGTGATTTCGGATATTTGATCAAGTAACACTTCTTCGCCCTTTTCTTTTAATATGTGGATATTTGAAAAAGAAACATCACAATTAATACCTGAACCTTGAAGTGGGAATATCAAGAAATGTTTTTGCTTATTGATATCAAAAATATTTATAATATATTCTATGAATTCTTTAATGGTGTTTTCATTCGTTTCTTGTGGCTTATCCTGTTGTTTTAAATAACTAATTACTGCATATTCCAAAAGATCCTCACTGAAAAATTCATATTCGTAAAATTTCGAATAAAGAAGCTCTAACATATTTATATAGGGCTTATCTTCAAAATCCAATTCATCCTTTTCATTAGAAAAATAAAAGTATTGTAATGAATCGTATGCTTTAATTAATTTATTTATATAATCTTTTTTCATACCAATGTTCCTTTCAAAACATTAATTTAATCATTTTTTAGTTTCAGCATCAAATTCAGCTCTAATTTTATTTAATGCTTGTAAATAAATCTGACTAGTTCGAGTAGTCGAAATTTTAAGTTCTTTTGAGATAGATACTTGTGTTTCGTTATTTAACAAGTATCGCACAACAATCTCACGTTCTCGCGCAGATAGCACTGACAGTAGCGCACTTACATAATCGTTGTCCATCCAATTATCAATATCATTTCTTTTGTTGTATTGGTTAGTATCAAGTGTTAATCTTACACAATCGTTTGAAAGTAAATATTTTTGTTTTCTTTTTATTGCTAGATAAAATTCAGACCTTAGGATTTGATTAATCCAAGTGAAGAGTCTATATTTACTATCATAGTTAGAAAGTCTTGAAAAGACTCGCAACCAAATAGTTTGAGATAAATCTTCAATGTCCATATCATTAAGATTTGAACGACTTTTTAAATATCTAAGTTTAGCAGCCAAAAAGGAAGAATATTGATTATAAATAGTTTCTTTGGCTATTAGGTCACCTCTCATACTGTGATATACTAACCAATGATCTTGTAGATGTAACAATAGAGCTTTTTGACTAGAATCTATTTTCTTTAAAACAATGTCAATATTATCTTTGTAAATGATTACCTTCTCCACTATTAGAAATAGAAAATCAAAATATATATCTGTTATATTTGTAACATCCTGCAACTTTATTGCTAATTCCTTTTGATTGACTAACAATCCATCTTTTATGCAACATGAGCAATACCAAAAAATTTCACCATTATTGTTACAAGTTGCGCAACAAATTTCTCCACACATACCACATTTGATTTTACCGTACAAAGATATAACTGTTAATGATGCTTCTATCTTTTGAGTTTTTTTATAATACATATATCATATTTACGGATTGATGTTCTCTTGACAAATGATAGTTGGATCTTTTTTATTAAACTGAATTTCATAGTATTTAAAACGGGATATCATTTCTAACATAATATCCGGATTTAACCACGCTCGAAAAGCTAAAGCGATATCCGTATCTGCTTTTGTTCCGCCGCCTTTACCTTTAGTGGAGATAAGACCTGTTGCATTAGTTCGCTCAGACCACAACTTAGGAGTTAGTGTGGAACCATTTTGCTTTATTTCTGATAAAAGTTTTTCGCATTCATCATTATCAAATTTTTTATTGTTTTTTAATTCCCAAGCACGTAAAAATTCAATAGTATTATCGCTACGTAACCACGATTGTATTAAATATCCGGGATTCTTATCGGTTTTTGCTCTTGCGATGTCTGTAAGAGAGACACAAGCTCGCGGCACATCTACCTTCGCTGCGTACATAACTTCTCCCACTGGAGAAGGAACAAAGTTTGGATTATAATCTAAATTAAATTGAGAATACATATGTTCAAGTATTTCATCTGTTGTCTCCTTATCAAAAATTCCTTGTTCAACCAAACGCTTAAATAGTTTTTCTTTTGATATTACATAAGTCCATACAGCTTCTAATCGAGAATCAAACTCTTTCATAATGCGCATCCTTTCTAATCCACTTATACGGACATTATACTATATACCGAATTGGATTACAATAGGAAGGGATTTAAGTGTGATTAAATATGATTAAATTATGATTTGATGTAACATTAATTCGCTCAATTTTTTCCCGAACAATGCACTCATCCCAAATAATAAGGGAACATGCCCTTATTATTTGCGATTTGATTATTTCTTCTGATATTGTTGGCGCACTATGGCAAAAACGTTTGCCGCTTTCCACACGGTTTGCACATCTCCAGACAACTTCACCAGTAGATTTAGTTATTCTACGGTAAGAGGCGCCACATTCTTCACAAAACAAAAGACCGCTAAGTACATTTTTTGAATTATACCTTGTGGCCTTGCGAGAATTATCGCTATTTTTATTACTGCGCTTTTCTTTCACAAACTGTATCTCATAAAATAATTCTTCTGATAGTATACACGGAACATAAGAAGAATTAGATAGTATAGAGTCAATAACTGACCGTGACCATTTTGTTTTGCCTGACGGAGATAAATATCCTTTATCCTCAAGTGTGTTTGAAATTGAACCTAAGCTAAATCCTTGTAAATATAGTTCAGCAATCAAATTAATTGTATTAACTGCTTCTTTATTTACGCTTATTCCATCCTCGTTTTTAATAAATCCAAAGATAGTTTTCATATAATCATCTCCTTAATATTTGTATTCGTGGATTTTAAAATAGCGTTTAATAATGCAAATCCACAAATGCGTGTATTAAAAAACGCTTTATATACAAAAAGCCAGCTATTTTGCAATGAAATAGCTGGTTTCTAATAGATTTTTAGATATTTTTATAAGAAAAAAGGACAAACCATGTCTTAAAAAACAGGTTTGTCCTTTTGGTGCGGGCGAAGGGACTTGAACCCCCACGTCGTTGACACTAGATCCTAAGTCTAGCGCGTCTGCCAATTCCGCCACGCCCGCGTGCCAATGAATAATATCACAATTCAGTTGAATTTTCAAGTGTTTTTTGGCGAAAAGTTATTTGTTTTTTTAGTGTCTTTCATCGAAGTTATCATAGGTTTCGCAGAATCGGGCGGAAAATGAGGGAGGCACACCCTCTTTATCCAAATGGGATAAATCTCCAAATCGACTGCATCTGAAATATGCAATACCTTCCTCTCGTTCCTCGGTGGTAAGCACCGTTACCCCTGTGGGCAGACACACCATTCCGTGCCAAGGTATCATTGGGGATATGTTCCAGAGGCGGGATAAAAGCACACACTCCACCCCAAAATGACAAAAAAGCACTATGGTATCTCTGTTCGGAGATACCGCTCTGTAATATCCCTTTTCCTTTTTGTATCCGTGTTTTTCAAGGAGTTCATCAAAACCTTTGCACACGATATCGTAACATTTCTTTACGTCGGTATCTTCATAAACGGGGGTATTATACCATCCGTCCTTTGTGTAACTTTCGGGATATTTTGTCCACACAGCGGGCATTCTGTCCCATACCACATCTTTCTCCCCTGATTCCTCTACGACTTCAGCAGGAAATTCCCTGAGCCAATCAAGGATTTCCGCCTCCCTACCCATCTTCTCAAGGGTGGGCTGTGCGGTTGCTCTCGCTCTGCCGAGGGGTGAACAATAGATATTACTAATATCCATTTTGGATATTCTTCTCGATAAAAGTTCCGCCTCTATTCTGCCTTGAGGTGTCAAAGAATCGATAGAATAGTCAGGATCGGCGTGTCGGATAATTACAATATTCATATAAATACACCCTTACAGTAAAAATTCACCCTATTATAATACCAAACAAAAGGTGGGTTGTAAACCCTTACCTTGACTTTTCTGTATATTTGAGTTATTATGTAGGGTGAGTGAGTGGGTTGGACGGTCGCGTACAATTAATTTGTATGAGGAAAGTCCGGGCACCGCAGAGCAGGATAACGGCTAACCGCCGCCGAGGGCGACCTTAGGGCAAGTGCAACAGAGATATACCGCCGTTTATACGGTAAGGGTGGAAAGGCGAGGTAAGAGCTCACCGGTGCGATGGAGACTTCGCAGCCATGTAAACCCTATCCGGTGCAACATCGACCGAAACTATACATCTGCTCGATGTGTTTCAAAGGATGGCTTGAGCGGTCGGGGCAACCCGCCGTCGAGATAGATGACCGCCACGGTTTTACCGAACAGAACCCGGCTTACAGACCCACTCATTATTTATTACTTTTCCCTTGAAAGGATGCTTAATATGTATTCAAAAAGGAATAAAATATTGTCCCTCACATTGGTTTTGGTTATATCCCTTTTATCCTTGGCGGGATGCAAAAATCCCGAATCCCCCGAAACCAAAACCGATACGCCTTCCCTTCAGGAAGTTGTGTTGACCATTGATTTTGCAGAACTTGGACTTTATGATTTCAATGACCTTTCGGATTATCTCGAAAGCACTAAAGCGAAGGACAAGTTCTTCCTTGACACAAATCAAGGGGAGTATATTAAACTTTTTGCCGACAACTCCCTTTCAAAGGAAATCTCCGATTATAAAACCGTTTTGGATTCCAAAATGGTGGTGAAAAAATACGATGCCAAAGGCACCCTTCTTGCGACCTTTGTTTTTTCTGAAGAAAAGGTTGTATCCGATACCCAAAGTAAAGATTCATCCTCAACCGTCTCCACCAATGATGAAACAATCACCGTTACTGTTTGGGGAAATAAAAATGACCAGACTCTTGAAGATGCGGTAAACGCCTACAATAAATCATCCCTTGTATATCAAGTCAAAATCGAAACCATTCCTGAGGGAAATATCCTTGGTAAACTAAAACAGGCCATAGCAAAGGGACAAGCCCCTGATATCGTTTATCTCACCAGCGGAGATATGTATTTAGCATCCAAATCCGATTTACTCGTAGATTTATCTAACTACGGAGTTTGGGAACTTCAGAGTGATTTTGCTTCCAATCTTTACAAAGCGATGACCAATGAAATTGAGGTTTATGGTATCCCTCTTGATGCCGAAACCTCCTGTCTTGCCTATAATTTAGATATCTTTAACTTTGCCAAAATAAAAAATGCTCCCGAAACCTATGATGAACTTTTAGAGGATGCAAAAAAGATAATCGAAAACTATTCCGATAAAAACGCACCTATCGGTCTCTTTGATGCAAAGGATAAGCAGGCCGTTGCCGATACCTTTATCTCTTGGCTTTATCGTTCGGGGGGCACTCTTTTCTCCGAAGATATGAAATCGGTGCAGTTTAACAGTCCCATGGGTGAACGTGCTCTTACCCTTATTGCCGACCTTTATAAAAATAATTACGCCTCTGCAAAATGGACTCAAAATGAGTTCTATTCGGGCAAAACCGCATTTTTTGAGGTGTCTTCCAACCGATACAACGGCACTTTCGGCAACGGTGCAAAAGCAAACTTTGCGGCGGCGGCATATCCCTCTGTAACCAACGGTTTTAACCCTACCACCTTCAAGGTGAACGGATATAGCATTGTTAATAATAATGATATTGTAAAGGCCCAGGCCGCTTATGATTTTATTACCTACTACTGTGCCGATGAAGCATATCAAACAAACTATTGCATCCGTAATTCCAAACTTCCCGCCCTTAAAACCGCCCAAAAAAGCGACTCCTTCAAAAACGATAATATGAATGTGTTTATTGACACTTTAGAGAATGCTGAATGTGTCCCCTCGGCAGTCGGTATGTATATCATTAAAGAATATATTGCCGATGCAGTTTTATCGGTTATTAACGATAATGTCCCTGTATCCGATGCCCTTGCAAAAGCGGCTCAAAAAGCCAACAACAGATTAGGTAGAAACTAAGGAAATTTTATGAAGATATTAGCAATAGAATCATCCTGCGACGATACCGCCGCCTCGGTTTGTCAGGGGAGAGAGGTATTATCCTCGGTGATAAATTCTCAAATTGAAAAGCACGTGGAGTTTGGTGGAGTTGTCCCCGAAATTGCCTCCCGCTGTCATACCGAAAACATTTGCGGCGTGGTGGATAAAGCCCTTAAAGATGCAAACATATCCCTTGCCGATATCGACGCCGTGGCAGTAACCTATGCTCCCGGACTTATCGGTGCTTTGCTTGTGGGAGTAAACTTTGCAAAGGGACTTAGTTTATCCATAAATAAACCCCTTATCCCCGTTCATCACTTAAGGTCGCATATCGCCGCAAACTATATAACATTCCCCGATTTAGAGCCCCCCTTTTTGTGTCTTGTGGTATCGGGGGGACATTCCCATCTCGTGGAGGTCAAGGACTATACCGATTTTAAGGTGATAGGTCATACAAGGGATGATGCCGCCGGTGAGTGTTTTGACAAAACCGCCCGTGCTATGGGATTTCCTTATCCCGGTGGTGTGCATCTTGACAAATCTGCAGAAAGTGCAGGAAATCCCGATGCATTTGTATTTCCCAAGCCCCGACTTGATACCCCCTACGATTTTAGTTTTTCGGGAATAAAGACCTCGGTTATAAATACCATTCACAACGCAAAACAAAAGGGTGAAACCTTAAATCGTGATGACCTTGCCGCGTCGGTGAGAAAGACCGTTTGCGATATCTTAACCGAAAAGGCAATTAAAGCGGCCACCGAATTAGGATATAAAAAGTTAGCCCTTGCGGGGGGAGTATCGGCAAACGCTCTGCTCCGCCGACAACTTGAGGGTGAATGTAAAAAAAGAGGTATAGAATTTTACCGACCCTCTCTTAAATACTGCGGAGACAATGCCGCAATGGTGGCAGTACAGGGATATTACGAATCCCTTTCGGGAAATTTCGCCGACCAGTCCCTTAATGCAAGAGCAACTATGGCAATAGATGAATAGACACAAGAGGCACACTTTGTAAGGGAGTGTGCCTCTGTTTAATTCGCCTTACGGCGAGTGATATCACTTCTTTTCAGATACGGCAGAGAAGTTTTTGTATGTTTATTGAATTGTTAAAATATAAATGGTATAATAATTTTCAATAAGTAAAAAAATATGAGGGAACTATCAATGAAAACAAAAAATCTTGCAACGATTTACGCCGTTGTTGCTGCTATACTGTATGCAATCAATGTGCCGTTTTCAAAAATATTGTTGGGATATGTTAATCCCACAATGATGGCGGCATTTTTGTATCTGGGTGCAGGTTTGGGTATGTTTATATATAGCATCATTTCAAAATTGACCAATAAAACATCTGTCACCGAAAAACTATCCAAAAAGGAATTACCCTACACTATTGCTATGGTGGTGCTGGATATTATTGCACCTATCCTTCTGATGTTTGGTATCCTTTCCTCTAACGCAGCAAACGTTTCATTGATAAATAATTTCGAAATAGTTGCAACCTCTCTTATTGCGTTATTCGTTTTTAAAGAGATTATCTCTAAACGACTATGGATTGCCATTATATTAGTAACAATCGCAAGTGTTATTCTCTCCTTTGAAGGTGTGGGCTCATTCGATTTTAATATTGGTTCTTTGTGTGTCTTCGGAGCGTGTCTGTGCTGGGGTATTGAGAACAACTGCACCCGTAAGATAAGCAACAAAGGTGCTATTGAAATCGTCGTTATCAAGGGTACGTTTTCAGGACTTGGCAGTCTGATTGTGGCTTTGATAATGGGTGAAAATATCCCCTCTCTTCTTTGGATTATCTGTGTATTACTGCTGGGTTTTGTGGCGTATGGATTGAGTATCTATTTTTACGTTATGGCACAAAAAGATTTGGGAGCGGCTAAAACAAGTGCCTATTATTCCATCGCACCCTTTTTAGGTGTTGCTTTTGGTATGCTGCTTTTGGGGGAAAGACCTGCAATACAGTTCTATGTCGCCTTGGTTGTAATGATTATCAGCACCTATTTTATGGTTAAGGATACCGTCGAACTACAACACACCCACGAACATTCCCACACCCATACCCATGAGCATTCCCACGGGGATATTATTCATTCCCACGAACATACACACACCCATACACATATCCACGTTCACGGTGAGGATACCGATAATCACCGGCATAATCATAAATCAATGTCCCATGAACATTCCCATACGGTATAGAATAAAATTAAAACTGTGCAGAAATAATCTGCACAGTTTTTTACTGTCCTTTAGGGATACGACCCCGACCAAAATCAGGGTGCTATTATTATATTTTTTGCTATATTTAGTCTATTCTTTCATCGCCATAGAAGAAGATAGCAACGGTGCCTTCTCCGCAATGGGATGCAATAATTGTACCGATATTTGTTATCTTAATTTTCTCCTCGGCATCGGGGAAATAGGGAAGAAATGCACGGCGGGTTTCTTCAGCCAATTCAAGACAGTTTGAATGTCCGATGTAGAATTTATCGTTGTAATTTTTGCCGTCACGAATATGAGCCATTACCTCTTCAACGGTCATCTTAATGGCGACTTTTTTGCTTCGTGCCTTTGCATAGTTAATGATTTGCCCCGCCTTATTCAGTCGCATAATAGGGCATATTCCAAGAACGGATGCTATGGTTCCAATGGGGCCCGATACACGACCGCTACGCTTGAACATAGTAACGTCGGTGGAGAAAAATTGATGCTGAACGTTATAACGGTTATCGTAAATCCACTTTTCAATTTCCTCCATAGATGCACCATTATCACGCATATCGGCGGTACTATCTACAAAGATTCCGTATCCAACACAACTGCAAAGAGAGTCTATAACAATAAGTTTTCTTTCAGGATATTTTTCTCTCAACCTTTCTGCCGCTTCAACGGCATTGTTGTAGGAGGGGGTCATTCCCGTACCAAAGGCAATGTGAAGAACGTCACCCTTCTTGAGCAGTTCATCAAAATATTCCTCATAACTGAAGGTGTTGATTTGGGATGTGGAAGGTAAACTTCCCGCCTTAATCATAGCGTAGAATTTATTGAGGGCTTCGGGGTCTCTGCCCATATCATCTACATATTCCTCGTTGTCGATAACGTAGTTATAAAAAATTACCGAGATATCTCTGCCACTGATATATTCATAGGGCAGGTCAACGGTGGATTCACAGGAAAGAATAAAATCGTATTTCATAATATATAACTCCAATCAAGAATTATCGGCATCTTTTGCCAACACAAGGAATTATATGCCATGATATTAAACAAATCAATCTACCTTTGCATTTTACAACTATACACTAAATTCTGCCTTGGTAGAGTTGCAAAAACCTCACTCTACTGTGAGTAGAGTGAGGTTTTTTAATGTATAATTAATCCTGTTTGTGCTTTTTAAAAAGTTTTTCAGATTTGTCTTTCGGTCTTTTCTTAACCACCGACCATAGTGTAATTATCAACTGAGCAGGAATACCTACAAGATAAACTCTCCAGATGTTCATTCCAAAGGTTAAAAAGGAAAGATGCAATGATAAAAGTCCGCTCCACATTAAAAGGGATATTATCATATAATTACGTTTTCGGTTAAACCAAATGCTGTTAAGCACCAGCCAGACTATTCCCGATGCGGGCAGAGCATAAATAAACAAAAGCCAGGTAGGAATAACGGTACCGCCCACAAGTTCAATAATTACAAAGGATAATACCGCAACAAACCATACCGCCAGAATCGATAGTATGGTAATAACTCCGTGGCTGTATTTTCCCACCTTTTTCTTGCAGTGAAAAATTTCAGAGAGGGTATGTTCCTCCTTAAAAAGATAATCAAGGGTAACACCGAAAAGTTCCGATATACTTATAAGAACGGTGATGTCGGGAACCGACTCTCCCCTTTCCCATTTAGATACCGCCTTGTCGGTATAGTTAAGTTTCTCTGCAAGTTCAAGTTGAGTCATCTGACTTGAGGTGCGAAGTTCTATTAAATTTTTTGCAAAAATCGCTTTAATATCTTTCATAAATAATCCTTAAAAAATTACAAATATTTTATTGCCTCCACCGCAATTTTACAGGCGGTTTCGGTATCCATAATCTCTTTGCAGTCAAGACCTTCGGCGTGTCGTTCCTGATTCCACACGGCAGATAAAACCATCCCCGCTTTAACGCCCCTTGCGGATGCCACGGTAAATAGGGTTGCACCCTCCATTTCGGAGGCAAGTACACCAAGATCTTTCCAAGCCGACCATTTTTCTTTTAACTCATCCCGTACAGGGGATGTTTCGGGGGAATGTTGACCGTAAAAGGAATCCTTTGACTGAACAATTCCTACGTGAACCTTTTTATCGAATTTTTTTGATGCCTCATTCAGTGCCGATACCACCGAAAAATCGGCGGTGGCAGGAAATTCAATGGGTGCATAGTGAAGGGCGGTGCCTTCCTGGCGGACAGCCGAGGTGGCAATAACAATATCTCCGCCGTCAACCTTTAGATTTATTCCTCCGCAGGTACCGATGCGAATAAAGGTGGTAACCCCCGCCTGAATAAGTTCCCCAACCGCAATGGCGGTGGAGGGACCCCCTATCCCCGTGGAGCAGACAAAGACCTTTTTGCCGTCACACTCGCCCAGAACGGTACGGTATTCCCTTTTATGAGCAATCAGGGTGGGGTTTTCAAGATACTTTGCTATTTTATCCACCCTGCCCGGATCTCCCGGCAAAATGGCAAAATCCCCCTTTATTTCGGGGCTGAAACCCAAATGAAAAAGTTCCGTTTTGTTGGATTCTTTTAACATATTGCACCTCCGAGGGGAATTTTTACCTTTATATTATAACATCCCTTTTTAAAAAACGCAAGACATAAAGATAAAGCGTGTGCAATTCTGACTCACACACGCCCTTTCACCTATTTCATCTTTTCAATTAATTCTTTTAACCATTCAGGACTATTTTCACCTATCGGCTGTAATTCACCGTTCTTATATTTTGCAACCGTTACAAAACCGTTGTCGTTATCATAAAAAGTGGCTTCATTGCAATAAGGCAACACCACAAGCAAATCCTCAAAACGTTTTTGGAAGCGTTTTGTTACCGCTTCTGTATCAATATTATGACCGCCTTTTTTTACTCGGTTTTCAATACGTAATAAACTTTCCTCTATTGTATCAAGTCCAACGTAGTAAAGTCGAATATAATAATCCTTTGCAATCGCTCGTTTAATGGTGTTAAGAGTCTTTCTTCCGGAAAGGGTAGTTTCCTGGGTAAAACAAATTTCTTTTTCTAAACAATCATCAATAATTGCAATGGCTTTTTTCCCGCCCTCAACAGCGTTACCGCCACAGGCAACCGTAATTTTATCAACGTCAATTATTTTGCCTAAATTATCAATTTCAGTTCTCAAAACACCGGTCAAACTACTTTTGCCACAACCGTTAACACCGGAAACAATAGTATATGTTTTCATAAATATCAATTCCTTTATGAATATCAATAATAGCATTATACCACACTTGAAAATATTTTTCAACATCATAGATTAGATTGAATTTTAGCAAAAAATATATTAAAATGTAGATAAATATTGAAATAAAAAGGTGGGTGAAAAATGTATAAAACCCTGAACCAACACAACAAAGAAAAATTTGGATGTAAGGTGTATAAACTGTCTATCGATGGAGGTTTCATCTGCCCCAACAGGGACGGCACAAAGGGAGTGGGTGGATGCATTTTCTGCTCATCCCTTGGAAGCGGAGAGTTTGCATCCCCTAAAACGGATAGCGTTTTTGAGCAACTTGAAGATGCAAAATTAAAGGTCGAAAGCAAAAACAAAGGCGGAAAATATATGGCATATTTTCAGTCTTTTTCAAACACCTACGCACCGATAAATATCCTCGAAAATCTGTATTTTGATGCAATTAAGCCCGATTATATCGTGGGCTTATCCATCGCCACCCGCCCCGACTGTGTGGATGAAAATGTGGTGGAACTACTTAAAAAAGTAAATCAAATGAAACCCGTTACGGTGGAGTTGGGACTGCAAACCTCAAAGGAAAAAAGCGGAGAATTCATCAACCGATGTTATACAAATGACGACTACGTAAGGGCTATGAAACTTCTCAAATCGGCAGATATTGAAACCGTAACCCATATTATTTTGGGACTTCCCTTTGAAGATGATGAGGATATGCTCGCCACCACAAAATTTGCGGTGGATAACAAAACCGACGGGGTAAAATTTCATCTTCTCCACGTCTTGAAGAATACAAGACTTTGTGAACTTTATGAAAAGGGAGAATTTGAAACCTTATCCCTTGAAAGATATGCCGAGATACTTAAAAGATGCATCTCTCTGCTTCCAAAAGATACGGTAGTCCACCGCATTACCGGCGACGGAGATAAGAAAACCCTCGTTTCTCCCCTCTGGTCGGCAGATAAAAAGTATGTGCTGAATTTCCTTAATAAATATTTGAGTGAATAAAAAATCCGTTCTCGATTGAGAACGGATTTTTTTGTTTAATTGTCTTTCTTACGGGCGGAGTCCCATACCGCCTTCGAGGGTAAGGGTTTCGCCGTTCATAAATTTGAAATCGGGGGATGCAAGTTGAACACAAACGCGTCCGATTTCGGTTTCGGGATCGCCAAAATGTCCTGCAGGAGGCATCTTTACGTTTGCCTTAAATGCATCGGGATATGCCTTTTCAAAGTTTTCAAGTTGAGCAGTCCAGGCAAGAGGACAAACAACGTTGGTATTGATGCCATCCCCTGCCCATTCGGTGGCGGCAACGCGGGAAAGTCCGCGAATACCCTCTTTTGCGGCGGCGTAGGCACATTGACCGTAGTTGCCGAAAAGTCCTGCACCTGATGCAAAGTTGATAATGCTTCCCTTGGTCTCTTTTAGATAGGGATAGCAGGCCTTCATATAATAGAAGGTGGCGTAAAGGCCCGAATACATTGCAAGGTCAAATTGCTCGGTGGTGTGATCCTGAATGGTAACACCGGAGGCGGATGCCTGAGCATTGTTGATAAGAACATCAATTCTGCCGAACTCGGCCATAGTTGCCTCTACAACCGATTTAGCGGTGGCTTCGTTGTCACTTCCTGCAGAGATATCGGCAGAGAAGATAAGCACCTTGATACCGTAAAGTTTTTCAAGTTCTTCCTTTGCCTTTTCCAGTTTAGCAACGTTACGTCCGGTAATGACAAGATTTGCACCCTCTTTAGCATAAGCGGTGGCAATACCGTATCCGATAGAACCGCATCTGCCGTCAGATAAAGCAGCAAAACCCGCACCGGTAATAATAGCGGTTTTTCCCTTCAAAAATCCCATATATAACACTCCTTTGAGTTGATTCCTTAATACTGTTGACATTTTACCACAACATTATCCCACAGTCAAGAAAAGTGTTTATCTTTTGAAAAAAATGATTTTTGCGTAAAAAAACAGAACACGGAATTTAAATTTCTCTTTTACCGTGTCCTGTTTTTAATTATTTTATTTCATAGGTTTTTTCAAGCCATTTTTCAAAGTTATTATTTATGACCTCTTTACCTGTGGCATCAACATAAGAATACACAATGGCATTAACATTTTCAATTTTTTGCAAGTTGCATCTTACACCATACTCTTTTTCGGCACCGACAGCAAGATCTGCAGTGTCATTTTCCAAACACTTAACGTAATTTGAATATTTCTCTACTTTATGATCGTTAGTTATAATTGTTTTCGGCATAGATTGTAATTTTCCTAAATCACATCCGTTGCCATTTTTATCGGTTGCCAAAACAAGAACCTTAAAATTTTGAATTTTGGCACCGGTATTATTCTTTATCTTCACTAAAATCGCATCGTCTCCCACGATAGATAAAACAGCACCTCCTTTGTAACCATCCTTAAACTTTTCTATAGATATAACAGAAACATTAAAGGTGTCAGCATCTTCAACAGCTTTCAAGGCGTTAAGATCAATTCCTTTTTTATTAGTTTCATCCTCCCCGTTTTTTTCAGAAACAACCGAAGACATCATTCCCATACTACTTACTGAGTTATCATCCTTTGGTTCCACGCCTCCACAAGCCACTAAAGTAATACAAAGCGATGCTATCGTTATAATTGCAAGCTTTTTCATCATACTATTTCGTTCCTCAAAACTAGTATATTAACCATTTTTGGTTAATATTATTGTATACCATATTCGGTTAATATGTCAATAGGGAGGATTGAAAAATATGATTTCCTATGATAGATTATGGCAAACTATGAAAGAAAAAGGTGTTACTCAATACGCACTAATTAAGAAATACAATATTAGTCCGGCACAAATCACCCGATTAAAGAGAAATGAAAGTGTCAGCACACATACAATAGAAATGTTTTGCAAAATATTAAAGTGCAACGTTGAAGATATTATGCAATTTATTGATGATGAAATATAAAAAGCCGTGATTAAATCACGGCTTTTTTTATCTTTTAACAAGTCTAATTCTTCTTTATAAATACATCACAATCTTTGCAGTAGTGAACATTCTTGATTTTTGAAACCTGGGTTAGTTTTACCTTATCGGAAATTCTGATTTTTTTCTTGTCTATCAGAGATACCCACCTTAGCACGAAGGGGGAGTTAAAGGGAACGTATCCCTCCTCCATCTCTTTTTGACAATAAGGACATTTCATAAAATCCCTCCTGTTCACAAAAATTTTAACAAAGCACCGTTATCTATCCGCTATGGGAATATACTCCGTTTCGGGCTTTACGCTTGTATATGCCGGTCTGATAATCTTACCTGCATTTTGTATTTCTTCAAGACGGTGGGCACTCCATCCTGCGATTCTGGCAACCGCAAATATGGGTGTGAACAGTTCATAAGGAAGTCCCAACATTTTATATACCATACCTGAATAAAAATCCACGTTGGCACTGACGCCTTTATACATTTTGCGTTTTTCTGCAATAATCTGGGGTGCAAGTTTTTCTACGGTTTCGTAGAGTTCATATTCCTCCTGCATACCCTTTTCTTCCGAAAGTTTCTTGGCGTAGGTTCTTAAAATATCCGCTCTCGGGTCGGATAAAGAATAAACGGCGTGTCCCATTCCATAAATAAGTCCGGCATTGTCAAAGGCCTGTTTATCAAGCAAACGAACAAGATAATCCCGAACGGCATCCTTATCCTTTATATTGATATTTTGCTTCATATCATCAAACATTTGAACCACTTTGATGTTTGCTCCGCCGTGGCGGGGACCTTTGAGGGAACCGAGAGCCGCAGAGATAGCGGAATAGGTATCGGTTCCTGAGGAAGTAACTACGTGGGTGGTAAAACTGGAGTTATTACCGCCACCGTGTTCCGCGTGAAGCACAAGGGCGAGGTCAAGAATTTTCGCTTCAAGGGGGCTGTATTTGCCGTCTTCACGAAGAATATATAAAAGATTTTCTGCGGTTCTTAATTCTTTTTTTGGATAATGAATAAACAAACTGTTGTTTTTGTGATAATGTTGATGGGAATGATATGCATAAACCGCAAGCAGAGGAAATTCTGCAATCAGTTGCAAACACTGACGCAAAACGTTAGCCGTAGAAACGTCATCAGGATTATCATCATAAGAATAAAGTGCCAGAACGCATCTGGATAAAATATTCATCATATCCTTGCCGGGGGCTTTTAGGATCATATCACGAACGAAGGAAGAGGGCAAGGAACGGTATATTGAGAGTTGTTCGCAAAAATTGTCCAACTCCTCCTTGTTGGGAAGTTTTGAAAACAAAAGCAGATATATGGTTTCCTCAAATCCGGGACGGTCGTCATCAAGGAATCCCTTTACCATATTGCGGACGTTTATTCCTCTGTAGAAAAGTTGACCTTGACAGGGAATCTCATTCCCCTGTGCATCCTTGTCCTTTGCTTTGATGCGGGATACCTCGGTAAGACCGGCAACGATGCCGTTTCCGTTAAGGTCGCGGAGCCCCCTCTTAACATCGTGCTTTGCATACATTTCAGGAACTATGTGATTTCCGCTGTCGGATAATTCCGCAAGTTCCCTAATGTATGGGGTAATTTCAGAGTAATTCATTTTGTTCTCCTTTATATCATAAATAATACTTAATTCGGAACTTATAAGTTGTAGGTTAATTATACCTTAAAAACATCACCAATTCAATATTATTAATGTAAAATAATTGTATCCCAAAAATGAACTGGTCAAAAACCGAGGATTTTTCAACAATAACATTAAGTTTGGTCAATTCTTATATCAATGGACTTCAACTTGTGATTTTTTGCATAATGATATCCTTCCGACTTGCGTATATAATCAAAGAAGTTTTCGTCGGTATCATCACTCCATAAAGTATCTTCAAGATAGCGATTATCTTCATCGGGAGAAAAAATTATACTTACTCGTAGCTGATAATATTCATCTTCTCCATCCGGATATTGTCTCACTAAATCATAGTAAAACAGATCTTCCCCCGTAAAATCATAAACACCATACTCGTTTAATAAAAGGTCTTCTTCAATGGGGGTCTTGCACATTTCTTCAAATACATTTATGATTTCGTCTAATGAATTATTAGTTGAAATATTACACTTAAGATACTCTAACAATTCCATATCATCACCGCCTTTAGGTGTATTATAGCATAAAAGTGGCGAAGCCACAATACTTCTTCACTATTCACTATTACCTTTTACTTTCCAAAAATCCCGAATTCGAAATTTAGTGAAGAGTGAAAAAGTAACTCCCGAACGCTTACGCATTCGGGATTTTTGGCTCTCGTGTCCGAAAAAGAACTAACCCTTTATATATTAAGTTGTTTCTTTACCGCCTAACCCCTTTAAAAAAGGCATATAAAAAGAACACCTAAGTTTTTAAGCTTAGGTGTTCTTACTTAAAACATATTTTATAAAATCTTCATTCAATGGCATATTATATTTTTCAAAGTGATAAATATCTGTTTCTGTCCAAAAGTACCCATTATACTCATATCCCATATTATAGGTATTTTTAATATCTGTATTCGTTACATAATCGTGTATATTCGCACTGGTAGCAAAATTCGGTTTAAAACCTCTTAAATACTTTAATAATATGTTTTTATATGGTACTTTATCTCCCATAGATACATTCTTATCTCGATAGATATATTTAACATTATCTTCTTTTAGGGCTGAACCGCTTAAAGTCTTTTTCATCTATTAAAACCCTCTCCTTACCTACAATTTTATATATCTTTCCAGTTTCACTTACTATTAATTCAAAATCTGGGGCAATAATTTCTGTTTCAAGCATTTCAGCTAGTTCTTGTGCAAAGCAAGTTCCACTACTATCATCACCAGTAAAACAAGATAAAAGCCGAATAGGAGTTCCTTTAGTATAGTCTCCTCGTTCCATAATAATTCTTACCATAGTTTCACTATTTACTGGAGTTTTAAACACTTCCATAGAAGTTGGCAATCCGTGTGCCGCTATATCATAATATCCATCTAGCGGCTTTACTTCTGTTGCAAATTCCCCAAAAAGATTATGAAAATACTCTAGAATGTTAATAACTCTATCCCTTATTAACAGATAATTAAAATTAAGCAGATAATTTACAGCTTTTAGTAGCATCTGCAAGAGCTACAATATAAGCAGTACGGAGATATACAGAGTTAGTACGAGTATCTGCATCTCTTTCTTGTTCTACTTCAACGTCTTTCTTCATAAATAATTTAACTGCTTCTATTATCTAGGTGGAAACCTGATTTTCTACAAATATTATTTAAGATTTAATAACTCATATACTTTTTGTGCTGTTTTAGAGAAAAAATAAAGGTCGATTTGTTTCTCTCCGTCGTTTAAGTTTAATCCTTTTGATACAAAAGAAATTTTAGAAGCGATAGTATCATCAATTTTATACTTTGCAACAGTTATAAAAAGATATTTAATGATATATTCAGTATCAGTTATAATCAATGTTCCACCATTTGACGGCATCAGTGCATTACTTTTATGATAACTTGTAACTTTAAATTTTTTCATATCATCACCGCCTTGGGTGTATTATAACATAAAAGCGGTAGAAAATCAATGCGGAGCATTGTATATCATCAATTCCGCAGGAATTGCATATCATCAAAACGAAGTTTTGTATATCATCATTGCGAAAGTTTTTTTGATACACGCTAACGCGTGATGATATACAGTCCTAACGGACTGATGAGATACAACGATAGCAACGCTATCGTTGATGATATACCATTGCTTTCGCAATGGATAAAAAAACTCTCGTTCTTTTGAACGAGAGTTTTTT
>JAZQJN010000011.1:0-2065 GCA_045541655.1 Acutalibacteraceae bacterium | reverse complement strand
TCACAGAACGACATGGCTACGATCCGACTTTTACGTTCAGGAGAGATAAATTCATTTTATCTTCTTCATCGGAAAAAATTCTTAAATTTGCGGTCTTTTTAGCGAGAAGTTTAACCTCTTTTTCGGTATCTTCGGTATTTACTCCAAGTAAAATCAAAAATCCATTTTCGATTTTTCCGGTGAATTCATTATCCACCTTAACAGAGGCACTTGATACCCTTTGAATAATTGCTCTCATTATTTATGCTCCAGTTCTATCTACCGAGATTACACCGCTCACCTTATCAAGTTTCGAAACAATGGTTTTAAGGTGTGCTGTGCCTTCGGCACTAATAGTTACAAGTATTTGATAGTTACCATCCTTAAGTTTGCGGGCGTTTACCGCGTGAACACCTATTCTCATATTAGCAAGGGCAACGGTAACATCCGCAAGGGCGGTGGGGGTATCGATAGTGGTGATATTAAGGGTAACTTTATAATCTACGCCCTTTTTATTAGTCCAATGGGCATTCACCCAGCGTTCCGGTTCTTCCGATTCAGAGATAATTTTGGGCACGTTAGGACAATCCCTTTTATGAATGGATACACCGTGTCCACGGGTGATAAATCCAACGATATCATCACCAGGAAGGGGCCCACAACATTTAGAAAATTTAATGAGGCAGTTATCTACACCCTCAACGACAACACCATCTATAGGACCGCTTGAGGTTACATTCTCTTTAACAAGATCCTCGGGGGTGGGTTGTTCTTGAACGGTATTTCGATAATTTTTGTTATATTCATCCCTGACCTTATTCATAAGGCGGGACATTTGAAGACCACCGTAACCAATCATAGCAAAGAAATCATCCACATCGGCACAATGATAGGTTTTTGCCAACATTTCAAAAAATTCGTTTCGCTTTTCTTCGGTTTGAATGGTTAAAAGATCTCGTTTCATTGCCTTTTCGAGGGTGGCTTTACCCTCGGCAATATTTTCCGCTCTACGCTCCTTTTTGAACCAAGCACGGATTTTTGTTCTTGCCTCACTTGTTTTAACAATATTGAGCCAATCACGGGCGGGGCCTTTACCCTGACCGCCGGTTATGACCTCAACAACTTCACCGGTTTTAATCTGATAGTCAATAGGCACAATTCTACCGTTTACCTTTGCACCGGTCATTCTGTTTCCTATTGCAGAGTGAATGGCGTATGCAAAGTCAATTACAGTAGCACCTGCGGGGAGGTTTATAATATCACCCTTCGGTGTTACGGCAAAGGTTTCATCAATGGTAAGGTCGGTTTTAATATTACGTACTATATCACCCAGATCATCAACTTCTTTTTGGGAATTAAGAAGTTGACGAATCCAAGTAAGTCCATCCTCCATTTTTTTGTCGGTCTTTTTAAGGTTGGCTTTATATTTCCAATGGGCAGCGATTCCGTATTCAGCAGTTTCGTGCATTTCCCAAGTACGAATTTGCACCTCAAAGGCAACTCCGTCTTTATCAAATACGGTGGTGTGGAGAGATTGATATCTGTTTTGCTTTGGAGTGGATATATAATCTTTAAATCTACCGGGAATAGGTCTGAACATATCGTGGATAACACCAAGAACGTTATAACAATCGTTAACGGTATCTACAATAATTCTTATAGCATACACATCGTAGATTTCATCGATTGTTTTTTGTTGGATATACATTTTTCGATATATTCCGTATATTGATTTTATTCTTCCTTCAATGTGAATATTTGGAAGTATATTTTTAAGTCGGTTTTTAATTTGGTGTTGTAAGACAGCAAGAAGTTCCTCTCTGCCTTGAGCACGGGTAGCAAGTTCTCTTTCAATATCATCATAGGCAACGGGGTCGAGTTGATACATTGATAAGTCTTCAAGTTCTTCTTTAATGGTTCTGATACCTAAACGATGGGCAATAGGTGCGTATACCTCAATGGTTTCAAGGGCGATATCACGACGCTTTTGCTCTTTATGAAACTCAATGGTACGCATATTATGAAGTCGGTCGGCAAGTTTAATAATGATAACACGAACATCCTCTGAAGTCGGAGGCCAAGCGGT
>JAZQJN010000010.1:0-1876 GCA_045541655.1 Acutalibacteraceae bacterium | reverse complement strand
TGAAATAAAATGCAAAAAGGTCTATACTAATGGATATATATAATCTACACAGGGGGATTACATAATGGCGGTATTTAAATGCAAAATGTGCGGCGGTGCAATGGACATCTCCTCAGGTGAAACGGTCATCACCTGCGACTACTGCGGCACACAGCAAACTTTACCTAAACTCGACGATGACAGACGAGCAAATCTTTACGACCGTGCAAACCATTTCCGTCGCAACAATGAATTTGACAAGGCGATGGGAATTTACGAACAGATATTAAACGAAGATGCAACCGATGCAGAGGCATATTGGTCTATCGTTCTCTGCCGTTTCGGTATTGAATACGTAGAAGATCCTGCAACTCATAAACGCATCCCCACGGTAAACCGTGCTCAATTCACATCTATCTTCGATGACGATAACTATAAATCTGCAATTTCCAATGCAGATGCTCTCCAAAGGGATGTTTACGAGGCAGAGGCACGTGCAATAAATGAAATTCAGAAAGGCATCCTTGCAATCTCACAAAAGGAAGATCCTTTTGACGTATTTATCTGCTATAAAGAAACCGACAGCAGCGGTGCCCGCACGCCCGATAGCGTTCTTGCAAACGATTTGTACCATCAACTTACCCGTGAAGGCTTCAAGGTATTCTTCGCCGCAATTACGTTAAACGGTAAACTCGGCACGGCTTATGAGCCCTACATCTTCGCCGCACTCAATTCCTCCAAGGTAATGGTAGTCCTCGGCACAAAGCCTGAGTATTTTAACGCGGTATGGGTTAAAAACGAGTGGAGCCGATACCTTGCAATGATAAAGGCGGGCGAGCGAAAAATGCTCATACCCGCATATCGTGATATGGACCCCTATGATCTTCCCGAAGAGTTCTCACACCTTCAGGCACTTGATATGTCCAAACTCGGCTTTATGCAGGACTTAATTTACGGTATCAAAAAAATAATCCAGGTGGATGAACCTACTCCCACCGTGGTTAAGGAAACCGTCGTTACCGCCGGCAATCCTTCAACCGATGCCCTAATCAAACGTATCTTTATGTTCCTTGATGATGGTGATTGGAACAGTGCCGATGAATACTGTGAAAAGGTCCTTGATATTGATCCCGAAAATGTTCAGGCTTATTTAGGAAAATTAATGGCTGATGTCAAATGTCGCACTAAAGAATCTCTGAAAAATTGTAAAGAGCCTTTTGCATCTAACCCCAACTATTTAAAGGTTGTACGCTTTGGTGACGATAAACTCAAACAAGAACTACAAGAATATATCCGAATAATCGAGGAACGTAAAGAAGCAGAAAGAATAGAACGAATCTATCAAAACGCCTGTAATTTAATGACAAAGAACCAACCGGCGATGTATTTAAAAGCCGCAGAACTTTTTGGTTCTATTTTTGATTATAAAGATTCCGCTCTCAAACAGTCGGAATGTCAAGAAAAGGCAGAATCCACTCGCAAAGATATTATTTATGACGAAGCCAAAGCATTAATGCGAAAAAAGGAAATTCCTTCTTACGAAGAAGCTATCGTCAAATTTGAATCGATATCCGAATGGCGTGATTCTATCGAGTTAGTTTCTCAATGCAGACGCTCTATTGAAAAAATCAATTTAAAGAAGGAGCAAGAACTATTAGAGGCGATTCAAAAAGCAGAAGCAAAAAAAGCTGAAGAAGAACGACTTGCAAAAGAAAAAAAGAAAAAGAAACTAATTGGGTTAATAGCCATTTGTATATCAGTTGTTATTATAATTATTTCTATTTCGTCAGCAAATGCAAGTAAGCGGTCAGAGGTTAACTCTATGCTTATAGGTCAAACCTTTAGCGGCGTTTGTAGAGGCTCAAGTTTTCGTTGGGAACTTGAAGTGGCATTCAAG
>JAZQJN010000009.1:0-7485 GCA_045541655.1 Acutalibacteraceae bacterium | reverse complement strand
CGTTTCCATCACCGGTAACTCCACTAACCCCACCCGTTTCCAACACCCCGTTGCAGGTACCTACAAAAAGGAATGCATCGAGCAGGGTAAAAAATACTTCTCCGTTGCTTCCGGTGGCGGTACAGGCCGTACTCTCCATCCCGACAATATGGCAGCCGGCCCTGCTTCCTACGGTCTTACCGACACAATGGGAAGAATGCACGGTGATGCTCAATTCGCAGGTTCTTCTTCTGTTCCTGCCCACGTTGAGATGATGGGACTTATCGGTATGGGTAACAACCCCATGGTTGGTGCTACCGTTGCTTGTGCCGTTGCAGTTGCTCAAGCAAAATAGTTTCTATAATTACAGATGCATAATTTTGCTTTGGCAGAATAATGCATCTGTATTATAATTAGTATTTATTTTTAATAAGGGAGTGGTACAATGGACAAGGTATTATCCAAACCAAATAACATTGATATGAAATTTCTTGGTACGTTAAAAGAATCATTGGAATTCGTGGAACAAAATCAATTATTTGACGTATCGTTGTGGAAAAAATTCGTGGAAATTTTTCGCGTTAAAGATGACGGCCGTGGAGATTTCTTTGTTAGTTGGCGAAGCGAGTATTGGGGCAAAATGATGCGTGGTGCTGCTATGACCTATCGTTACTCCAAGAACCGCAAATTGTATGATATCCTCGAAGATAGTGTCCGCGATATACTCACTACCCAAGATGAATATGGCAGGATATCCGGTTATTCGGTGGAACAAGAGTTTTACTATTGGGATATTTGGGGACGAAAATATGTTATGCTCGGCATGATGTATTTTATGGAAATTTGTGAAGATACTGAACTGAATGCTCAAATTCTAAACTCTCTTTGCCGACAAGCAGATTATATTTTAGAACGTGTAGGACCCGGTAAGTTAGATATTCGTGAGTGTTCCAAACATTGGGAGGGACTTAATTCTTGCTCCATTTTGGAACCTATAATGCGTCTTTATGAAATGACAAAGGACATACGATATTTTGCCTTTGCTGAATATATCATTTCTACCGGCTTTATTTTGTCGGGTAATATAATCGAACTCGCCTTTAATAATGTTCCACCACATGAGTATCCTGTGGTTAAGGCGTATGAAATGATGTCTTGTTTCGAGGGACTCCTGCGATATTACTACGTTACGGGTAACGAAAAATATAAAACCGCATTGTTGAATTTTGGTAGGAATATCGTAGAGAATGAATTGAGCATTATCGGTTGTAGTGGTTGTACTCATGAATTGTTTGACCATACTGCCGTAAATCAAACCCAAACCGACTACGATGATGTTGTTCAAGAAACCTGCGTAACCGTTACTTGGATGAAATTTGCCTCCCAACTGTTGGAGCTTTCGGGAGATTACAACTATGCCGACAAAATTGAGCAATCCTTTTATAACGCGTTCAGAGGTTCGTTTAATACATCAGGTTCATTGTGCAAACACGAGCACTTTGATACCCCTATGCAATTTGTGCCTTTTGATAGTTATGCACCTCTGGTTTCCAATATCCGTGGATGGAAGGTTGGCGGCTTCAATTTGTTGACCGACAACACATCCTTCTATGGATGCTGTGCCTGTATTGGTGCCGCAGGTGTGGGAGTTATTCCTGAAATTGCGGTGATGCATCAAAAAGATGGTGTTATCGTGCAGTATTACGAAAAGGGCGAAATCAATTCATTAACCCCCGGTGGAACACCGCTTAAAATCACTATGGATACTGAATATCCATATAACGGGAAGGTAAAACTTCACTTGAATCTTGATAAGAGTGAACAGTTTAATTTGGTTGTCAGAGTTCCATCTTGGTGTGATAAAGCCACCGTAACTTGTAAAGGAAGCACCAAAGAAGTTGCCTTTGGATATGTCGTATTAAATGAAACCTGGCAAGATGGCGACCAGATAATCCTTGATTTTGAAATGGTTGTTAAACAAATTCTGCCCCCGGCAGGTGCGGTAAATGAGGACTTGTTTGCGGGCTACACATACGGTCCATTGGTTTTGGCGGCAGATAAGCGAATTGCCGATCCGGATGGTGTTTATCAAGTTGTGTGCGACCAAAATGGATATGTAGATGCAAAAATGGCAGAGTGTCCCGAAATAAAAGAGGCACATATCTGTTTCGAATTACCCCTTGCTTCAGGGGAAAGCGTTCGCTTGATTGATTATGCCTCCGCAGGTAAAACCTGGAGTGATGAATCTCGCTGTGCCGCTTGGATAAGAAAAAAAGCATAATATAATTATAAAGAATGGACACATCATTCGTGATTTTCACCTATGATGTGTCCAATTTTTATTATCTATAATAACATCTTTCAATTTGTTTTGGATAAATAATTTACTTTGAAAAAGCGTGCTACCGATTTTGGTGGCACGCTTAACGATACAAAAGTAATGACACTTTGTAAGACTTCAAGAAATTCCATATTACAAATATAAACGAGAATCGAAATCACAAACCGTATGACAATTTATAAGCTATTTATAAATTCAATTAAAAGTTTCTTTTGTTTAGGCGTTAGCTTAGAAATCGCGATAGACAATTCATCGTTTCTTGTTTCTATATTAAAAAAATCTTGAAGTGAAATACCCATTGCGTCACACAGCAGTTGTAAGTGCCCCACAGTAATATCTGCTTGTCCAAGTTCAACTCTACGTAGATGTGTTTGAGACACCCCGGCCTTTTCGGCTAACCCGTTTTGTGTGAGCCAACACCTATTTCTTAATTCAAGCAGTCTTTTACCAACATCCATATTACGACTCCCCAATTAGTCTTATAAGAGTATTTTATCATAAAAATATTGAATTTATTAGTCGTATAAGGTTGACTAATTAGTCTTATCGTGCTATGATATTACTTAGTAAGTTTTTTACTAAATACTAAACGCACTTAGTTGCATTTTTTGAAAGGTTGGTTTTTTATGGGTTTGTTTGACAAATTAAAAAGTGCTATTGACACAGCAACAGATACTATTAACAAGACGATTGAATCATCACAGAACGTTAAGGATCCTTTGGCCGATCCAATGGTAAAAAAATATTATGATGTTACTTATGGTTTAATGAAAACTATACGTCAAGCAAGTTATGATGTAATAAAAAAATATATCGAATATCAGTTGCAAGAACCTTGTGATGAAACAATACTTCAAAAAGCACTTGAATGCTATTGGGGTTCTCCATTATACCACATTATCACGGAAAACACCTTCAGGGATGATAAACAGAAGAAGATAGAAGAGGTTAACAAGGTTCTTGATACTCTTAACCTGTATAGGTGTACCAAAGAAGAGGTATACAATATTTGTTTCAAAAAAGAAATTGAAGAAATAACATCCGAGTTTGAAAATGTGCTTAATGTTGTTAACGAATATGGTTTTAAGCATCTTGAAGAAGGTGTGAGAAGAATTCATACCAATTACTATGAAACTATTGGATTTGACACTTGCAACGGCATTATCCATATGGTCATCAAAAAGAAATTTTTTGAGGATAATTTAATCACAAAAACAATTTTAATTACTGCTCTCGACCATGCTACGTTTAGATACAATCAGATTAATGGCTCTTTAAGAATAGCGGCTATTGTTTTAAGGGCGTTGAATTTCAATAATTCTAACAGTAGCGAAGATGATTACGCAACCATTACAAAAGTAACTTGTCTTGAATTTGTTTCAAACAACGAGGAATTTGTAGAGAAAGCAAAGCAGCTTAAAGCAGATAATCCTTTCGATTCAACCAATCATATCGAGAATTTTGCTGAAAGCATTTTGAATGTCGATATAATGTCCGGCACGTATAGTGAAACCAAATTTGCAGAAAGAGAATGTTGGATGCCTAACTATGAAACTGAACCCTACTATGCCGATAAAGTATGTTACCTTTATTGGAAACATATCGCAGAACAGAGCGGTAATAATTCTACTGATGCAAATGACATTTATGATATGATTTGGGCCTGTATAAACACTGAAGAATAACAATCTTTTGGGTTATATACAAAGGGAGATTTATTATGGCTTTTTACGGAAAATGGGAAACCTGGAAAATTATTTACATACCCAAAGAAATGAATGGTGGCGTAAGAGGTGTCGCACTTGTGGAAGCCGGTGACAGACATCACGCAATGCAGACCTTTAGAGAACAGTATGCCGGACAGTATACTACTGTTGAATCGTGTGAAAAACTTTTTTAAATAATAGAAGAGCACTCTATTAAAATGTTTATTATATTTGAAAGAAGGAGTTTATTATGTCTAAAACTTATAGTAGCAGTAACAAATGCTGTGCTACCTGTGCTAACTGGGGAGGACCACGTACTTTGCAGCACAACGCCTACTCTTATGTCGAGTCCATTAATGATACAGGCAAGTGCTATGCCAATGCTCCAGTCGCAAGAACACAAGGTCCCTATGCCTGTGAGGGTAGCAGCTGTTCGAAATACCAGAAATGGGCAGCGTTGAGGTAACTTAAGCTAAATACATAAAAATAGCAGCGGTATAAACCGCTGCTATTTTTATTATTATATCATATTGTCAAATACAGATTTGACTTGGGGAATTCCATATTCATCACCAAACAAATGATAATACATCATAGTAAATATTGCAACGTATAGTCAATATAAGAATTACATAAAATTCATTTCTTTTGTCTGTGTCTTTTATTGACACGACATTTTTTTGCCGACCAATAGGATTTGTTAGTAAAATCGTAATGAAATAGTGGCTAAAACTATTGAAAAACGTATATGCTTGTGATATAATATAAAGTTAGGTAAATAGCGATAATTGTGCATAGAGATGAGGTGTTTTTTTGACCGAAAAAGAGTTAAAAAAATTGAATCGTTATCAACTTTTGGAACTGCTTATAATTCAAACGGAACGTGCCGATAAACTACAGGCAAGTTTGGAAGATGCAGAAAAGCAGCTGAAAGAAAAGGAAACCAAAATATCCACTTTAGGTTCAATTGCAGAAGCATCATTACAGCTTAGGGGTGTTTTTGATGCGGCACAGGATGCTGCAGATATGTATATCGAAGCCGCAAAAAATAAGGCAGCCGAAATAGAAGAAGAAGCTAAAAAAAGAAGCCAAGAGATTGTTGCCGATGCAATAGCAAAAGCAAATCGCATAAAAGGTGAATATAATATATGAAATACATCGGAAAACATATTAAAAGAGAAATTCCGGCGGTAGATGAACTGCAAGGCGAGTTAAAACGAGAACGCTATAAGCGTCGATTTCGTAGGTTGCTTAAAAGCACGGTAAACGCCCTGATAGTTGTATCTGCGGTGGCTGCACTTATAGCAACCCTTGTGTTACCGGTTTTGCAAATCTCCGGCACCAGTATGGAACCCACTCTGAAAGACGGAGACATCGTTCTTTTGGTGAAAACCAAGGAGATGAAATCGGGAGATTTATGTGCATTTTATTATTCCAATAAAATTCTGCTCAAACGGGTTATAGCCACCCCGGGAGATTATATATGGATTGAGTCCGACGGTACCGTCTTTTTGAACGGAGAAAAATTGGACGAGCCCTATATCAGCGAAAAAGCTTTAGGTGAATGTGATATTGAATTTCCGTATCAAATACCCGAAAACAGTTATTTCGTAATGGGGGATAAGCGGGAAACATCCATCGACAGTCGCAGCAGCGTAATCGGATGTATTACCGAGGATCAAATCGTTGGCAAGATTTTTTGTAAATTCTGGCCTTTAAAGGAATTTGAATTTATAAAATAACATCACACATCACAAAACACGAAAGGAGGTGTGATCTTGCCGGAAAACGGAGAAATACTTTTAAGACAACTGAATATAATCAACAAGGATAAACGTAATTTGCGGCGGATCATTCCCATCCTTTCACTAATTGTGATACTGTTGGTCTTCTGGAGTCTGAAACTTACCGGTATCGGTATAGCAGGGGAGGCCTTCTGTGGAAAAGAGGAACATATCCACAGTGAAGAATGTATCGACTGCACCATAGAGGAACATACCCACATCGCAAGTTGCTACAGCGATATTACAGCCGATATAGAGACCAGTGATGATTGGGAAATGTCCTTATCCGATATGACACGAGGTCCCACCACAAAAGAAAATATGGTTTTGGTGGCCGAATCTCAACTTGGTGTTAAAGAAAGTACGTTAAACTTCCAGGTGGATGCAAACGGTGTACGGCGAGGCATTACACGTTACGGACAGTGGTATGGCAATCCCTATGGAGATTGGTCGGCGATGTTCGTTTCCTTCTGTCTTGAATATGCTGGAGCCACCGATATGCCTATGAACGCAGGACCCGAGTCTATGCGACTTGAATGGGAAAAGGCAGGACTCTATAAACCTAAAGATGAGCGTTCTCCCGAAAGCGGTAACATTGTGTTCCTAAGTAAAGGAGAAAATACAGGTCAGAGTGCAAACGCGGTGGCGGTTATTGTAGGTGTTGATGATACATCCATTACCGTCATTGAAGGTGATTTGGATAACACCGTAGCAAAGACACAATACAGTCTAAACGATAATGTGGTGATGGGTTACGGATTGGTTAAGGAAGCCGACGGTGTTGTAATACTTAACGATCCCTCTGCCAAAGCGGTAGACTATACCATCTGGTTAGACGGTACCAATGGAAAAATGGGTGCCTTTACGGGATCACCCGATACCCCATATACCGTAAAGGGTGGCAGTATTATGAAACTGCCTTCCGAGTGGACATCCCCCAGCAAATATAGTTATAAACTACAAGGATGGTACGATATAACGAATCATAAGTACTATCCTGCAGGCGGTGAAATGGAGGTCACAGGTAACGCGGTACTCTATGCCGACTGGGTGGCAAGTACCTATGATATAGGTCAGTTTAATGCTCACGTAACCGATACGGTCAGCACCAACGAATTTATTACAACCCATGTGTTTGACTATAACTACCTATTCAATATGATGTCGGTAAAGGCAAGTTCATCTATTAGTGCCACCTCTCACTCAGAAACCTGGTCGGTGGTTGCTAACGGTAAGGTGGGTTATTTAGATAAAGACACCCTTAATTTTATCTTTATTGATGGTGCTCCAAGTTATCAAAGCAGGTATCTATGCTATCCCAACGACCGACCCGACCATAATAATTATCCCGGTGAGGGAATTGTTACCAGTGGAATATATAGCGATACCATAGGAAATACATTATTTGATACTTCCGATTCCTTAGGTAAAAAGTATCTGGGAACGGGAGATCATCTATATCAACTTATGACCGATCCAAATGATGAACATTACGGATATTATTACTACGATTCCCCTCGTAATGCGGCATCATTTAATCAAACCCAACAACGGTTTTATATTTATGATTATCTGGAATCCACCTCCGATGCAATAGGAAGTAGAAATAGGGGAAATTAACGGAAGAAGAGACGGAAGGGGAAGAATAACGAAAAGAAGGAAGGAACCTATACCC
>JAZQJN010000008.1:0-7183 GCA_045541655.1 Acutalibacteraceae bacterium | reverse complement strand
TACCGATTTCTGCAAGACAAGAAGGGCATCGGTTGCATTTATGGCGTTGTTAATATCAACGTCTCCATAGCTTATGTAATCGGTGCCGTAGGTCCCACTTGGGGTGGTATCCGCTTTAACAATAACGTGGGTAGATACTATCCCCAACATTATAGCAAGTGTTAGTATTAGTGAAATTATTTTTTTCAAGGTAACACCTCTATCATTCTTTTCTTAGCAGGGTAATACAAAATTTTGTATTACCCTGCTAACTGTTTTTTAATATTTAACCGCTTGCAAATTATCAAACATTATAAAGTCAGGAGATGTTGCTCCGCTATAGTTGAAATATGTGAAGCGAAGTGCTTTAATATTTGACCAATCGGGGCTATTTGCAACAATATGAGGATTAGACATATTGAAAATAGCGGTATGCCATCCGGGTTGTATTCCGTCCAGGGGAACTATAAAATCGTAACCATCATCCACACCATTGGTAACAAAGTTAATCTGAAGTGCTGCAGCGCCTTCAACAGGATAACTGGTCCAATAATCGATGGTGATATCTTTATAGGCAGAAAGGTTAACAGGAGTTGCGAAACTATATCTAACCATACCACCGATTTGGGTTGTAGATGTGTTGCCTGCAACGTTTTTGAAATCAGCTCTTAATGTTCCGATACCTTGTGTTTTATTGGTGGCTTCAATATCAATAACGGTATCAAAATCGGTTGAGAATCCACTTAAGGTATCAAAGTCAAGAATAATATCCTTGGTGGCATTAGCTGCAGTACCTTGATTTGATGCCTTAAGAAGGTTGTAGTAGGTGTAGGGATCAACATATTTTGCGGTAAGACCTTTGCTTGATGCGTAGGAATTAAACTCGGTTACTATCTTGTTGATGTTTGTAGGTGAAACACAAACTGTACGATAGGCACTAAAGTTAATACCCGATGACATTGTAGATCTAGCGTGGTTATACATAACATCGGACTGTCCTACGTCGATACCGTTATGACAATGCACAAAGTAGGTGGAATTGTGTTTAATAAGCGGTGTAAAATGACAGTTGGTGAAGTTAAGTTTGGGTGAATATGCAGTTACACTCTTAGCAATATTTTCGGTCATATAGTGTTGAGCACCGTTAATAATAAAGCCGGTCATTTCAATACCGAAACGATCATAGAATGTCTTACTGTAGTTTGCCCAAACTGTACCCGCAGCGGCATTACTTGAGGGTCGTTTTTCACCCATATAGGCAAGAGTTTTATCGTGGAACAGTGCTTCGGGGATAATATATCCTGCACCACCGGAACCGCCAACGATGTAATCCTTTGAGGATAACTTTTCGAACATATAGTCAAAGGTCATAGGAATACGATAGGAAAGGTTGGGGTTAATGCCCCACATAAGGGGAAGGGTTCCGCGTTTTGAATCGTTGAAATATCCGGGAATGATGCTCTTAAGCCATGCAGATGAGTCGTAGTCACCTACGTAGATAGTATAATAGAAAATATTTTTATTAAAGTTAGCGCTTTCTAATGCGGTGTGATTGTTGGTGTATGAGGATTTCTTAGGGACATACTTATAGTAAACCGAACCATTGGTCATAGCAGTTGTACCTGCAGCATCGGCTTCTTTTGCCAAGTTATGACAGGTCATGGTTACGGTAAAGAGCCATTCAAGGTAGGTGGCGGGTTGTGAGCCAGCACCAAATTCCTTTGAATATTTGCACCACCATGGTGGGAAACCAATAAGTTGACCAAAGGCACCGTTTGCACGTTCATAACGTCTTTGGAGTATGAATTTAAGGGTTGCTACATCGGCACCTATTGATGCTTGA
This sequence comes from Acutalibacteraceae bacterium, assembly GCA_045541655.1. GTDB lineage: Bacteria > Bacillota > Clostridia > Oscillospirales > Acutalibacteraceae > UMGS1484. The sequence goes on along the minus strand of JAZQJN010000008.1, from coordinate 5,361 downwards.
CCGTTAACCTGTGCGGGGTCGTCGGTTGCCGCTTCTCCTGCATAGGGCGAAAGATCAAAGAAGAATGCTCGACGGGCAATTAAATAGTCGTGATTATAGAGTTGATGATATCTTTCATACTCAAGGTATGTTGCACTTGTGTGGTCGGGGTATGCATCGTATCCTTTAATAGTTGGAGCACCGTCAACCATATAGGCAAGATAGTTACTGGAACAACGGCCAAAATATTTGTTCATTGCCCATATATATGCATCGTTCTTAGCACTACCGGTGCTTCCTGCGGATGTGCCGGCAATAGGAGTGCCACCTTGTCCGTTTTTAAACATTCCTGCTAAACTCATTTTAACGGGAACACCATCGGCAACAAGTTTTTTATGCAAGGGGCTTTCAGCAAGAACAGGGAGATATCCGTCAACACCGCATATAGTTGCTGCAACGTTAGCGGTAGCGGGAACGTTACCATCCCAAAGGACGATACCGCAAGCCTTAATAACATCCTTAAAGGTAGCGTATACGTCATCCCAAGTGGTGATATTTACTTGGGTAAGACCATCACCATTTCCTGTTGCTGTTGATTTGCGAAGGATAGAATCGCTTGTGTTGATGTAATCTCTCCAAGTGGTATCTGTACCTTGAACGTTAGCATAAACAACAGTAGAATGCTTTGCATCCTTACCATAATCACGGTTTATAAGACCCTGCAAGGAGAAGAAAAGCCGAGAGTAATCGTAGTCGGCATTGGTATCGCTGCTGGACTTCTTAAGAGCGGCATGAGAAACGTGATAGAAGGTATAGGGCTTTAAGCTATTGATGTTTACAGAAAAACTATTATCTGCAGTTGTATCATTAACATAAGCATCGTTAACAACGTTGGTTTTGCTGAAACTTGTAATAAAGTTGCTACTGCCTACTCCGTAATAAAGTTTGAGAACGTTATCTGTCTCTTCAAGTTTTTTAGAGGATGTGGATTTAGTGGAATCTAATGCATAACCTGTATAACTTTTAGCGGTAGCAGTTGCTGTATCGCCAACGTATCCTGTTTTTGTTTCGGTGGCTGTGGGTGAGGAAGGATATGCTGAATATGTATTGATGCGGTAGTGTTGAATGGTGTAGTTAACCGACATTCTTGAGAAAGAATAGGTGTAGGTAACTGCGGCATTACCCGTTACCGAGGTGGGAACGGTTGTATTCCACGCACCGCCGGTATAACCGTAGTTACGGGTCATTCCTGTAGGTGCGGAAAGGGATGCAGTGGCACTCAAACTATATCCGTCACTATTTTTAAGTGTTTTGTACTGAATAATATCGGCAGTTGCACCACCTGACCACTTACCGTTAGATACCTTAAAGGTTACCTTCTTTTGATATTTGTCGGGGATATTGTCGGCAGATGCACCGTTAGTACCACCACCGACCTTATCAATATAATATTGATCGGTAAATCCTGCAATTTTATCTACCGAATATTGAAGTACGGTCAATGCGTCGGTTACTGTAACGGCAGTATCCAGACTAACGTCGGCAAGATTTGTCTTTTTAGCGTCAAGGGTAATCTTTCCTACCGATTTCTGCAAGACAAGAAGGGCATCGGTTGCATTTATGGCGTTGTTAATATCAACGTCTCCATAGCTTATGTAATCGGTGCCGTAGGTTCCACTGGGCGTGGTATCTGCCTCTACGATAATCGGGGTATACACAACCCCCAACATTATAACAAGAGACAGGAAAACTGAAATCGTACTTTTCATAAATATCCCTCACTTATAATCTACACAAACATACCAATAATTTGTGTTCAACACTAAATTTTTGGGTTACTAAACACCGCCGAAACGACGGTTTCTACCCGTAAAGGCCTCGATGGCTTTATCTAAATCTTTTTTAGAAAAGTCAGGCCATAGCGTATCACAGAAATAAAGTTCTGCATAAGCTGATTGCCACAAAAGGAAGTTTGATATGCGATATTCTCCGCCGGGACGGATAAACAAATCAAGGGGAGGACAGTCTGCTGTATATATTGCCTTTTCAAAGATTTCGGCGGTAATCTCTTCCGGGGAGATTTCTCCTGCCGAGACCTTCTGGCATATATTTTTTACACCGTAAAGTATTTCATCTCTACCGCCATAATTTATCGCCAGATTTACCTTCATTCCCGTACAATCTGCCGATTCCTTTTCGGCATTTGCCATAAGGTCTTGAAGTTCTTCTGACAACGCACTGCGGTCACCAATAAAACACAACTTGATGTTTTCGCTTTTAAAATTCACCGAATCTCTTAAATATTCGGCAAAGAGAGACATGAGGGTATCTACCTCTTCTTTAGGTCTCTTCCAATTTTCGGTGGAAAAGGCGTAGAAGGTCATACACTCTATACCAATAGAATTGGCATATCGGCAGATAGTTTTGAAGTTGTTTGCTCCAACCTTATGGCCTGCGGTTCGTGGCATCAGACGTTTTTTAGCCCAACGGCCGTTACCATCCATTACCACTGCGATATGACGGGGTAATACTTTTTCGCTCATTAGATTTCTTGTAATTCTTTAGATTTCTTATCGGCGGCATCATCGGCAAGTTTGCAATACTTGTCGGTTAATTTTTGAATATCTTGTTCTGACTTTTTAAGGTCATCTTCGGTGATTTCAGAATTTTTCTTCATTGCCTTATATTTTTCAAGGGCATCACGACGGATGTTACGAACTGCAACCTTAGCGTTTTCACAAAGTTTTGCTACCTGACGGGTAAGTTCAAGGCGGCGTTCCTCATTAAGAGGGGGGAATACAAGGCGGATAACTCTGCCGTCGTTTGCAGGATTGATACCTAAATCGGATGCTTGAATTGCTTTTTCAATATCCTTCATAGTAGACATATCGTAGGGTTGAATTTGGAGAATACGTGCTTCGGGAGCGGATACTGAAGACATTTGGGGAATTGGAGTGGGTACTCCGTAAAAATCTACCATAATTCTGTCAAGCACAGCAGAGGTTGCTCTGCCTGCACGGATAGATGCAAATTCGGTTTCTAAGGATGCAATTGCTTTTTGCATTTTTTCTTCGGTTTGTTTGTAAAGTTCTTTCATTATATATACCTCCAAAATATATGTTGATTTATTACATTATATATTACTTAACTATTGTGCCGATGGTTTCGCCCATTACTGCACGATAGATATTATCGGGATCGGAAAGATTAAAGACCAATATAGGCATTTTGGTATCTCTACACATGGTAGCGGCGGTCATATCCATAACGTTAAGGTCTTTTTCTACTATATCCATAAAGGAGAGGGTATCGTATTTTTTTGCATTGGGATTAGTTTTGGGATCACTATCATATACACCGTCAACATTGGTTGCCTTGAAGATGATATCGGCATCAATTTCGGCGGCACGAAGGGCAGCACCTGTATCGGTGGTGAAATAGGGGTTACCTGTACCGCAACCGAAGATAACTACTCTTCCTTTTTCGAGATGACGGATTGCCTTACCTCTAATATAGGGTTCAGCCACCTGTTGCATTGTGATAGCGGTTTGAACACGAGGTACTGCACCTGCTTGTTCAAGGGCATCTGCAAGGGCAAGACAGTTAATGGTGGTGGCAAGCATTCCCATATGGTCGGCACGGGTTCTGTCCATATCGCCCCCGGCTCTGCCTCTCCAGAAGTTACCTCCGCCTACAACAACCGCAACCTCAACACCTACATCATTGCATTTTTTTATACTTTTACAAACTTCAAGAACTGTATCAAAGTTAAGTCCTTGCTTTTGATCGCCTGCAAGTGCCTCTCCGCTTATTTTAAGAAGTACTCGTTTGTAAATAGGTTTTGCATTTCCCATTTTATTTTCTCTCCTTATATATTAATCATCCAAATATATTGTTTCATTACACTCTGCAAAGACAGTCCCTCTTGATGCATCGGTAAGGGCGTTTTTAAACTCCTCTACCCTGCTCACCGGAACAAATATCTCTGCATTTATGTTGTGCTGATAAACCGTTTCACCTATTCTGCCCTCAACTCCATAAACGAGAGGGGTGAATCTTCCGTGAAAATCGTAGTTGTATTCTGCGGTCATTCTTTGGAATAACTGCAATTTTCTACGTTCTGTCTTCTTAAGAGCGGCGAGGGTTGCATCGGTATATGCCCTGACAAGCCCTCCCGTACCGAGAAGGGTACCGCCGAAATATCTGGTTACAACCACCACACAATCTACAAGTCCTTCACCCTGAAGAATTTTAAGTATTGGTTGACCTGCGGTGCCTTGTGGTTCTCCGTCATCACTGTATCGGCTTATATTCGGTTCTCTTAAAACATAGGCGAATACGTTGTGCCGTGCATCGTAATGCTTTTGCTTGATGCTGTTTATAAACTCGGTTGCCTCACTCTCGGTGGTTACAGGGGTAACGTATCCAATAAAGCGAGAACGTTTTTCAACGATTTCATCGGTAGCATACTCTTTAATTGTTACGTAACTATTTTCCATATTATTTGTTTTTGTTTTTTATATCATTAAGCCTAACAGCAAAGGCCTGTTCGTTTTTATTATCTCCCGGAACGTAATAGATTTTGTTCTTTATTCTGTCGGGAAGATACTGTTGTTTTACATAGTGGTCGGGATAATCGTGGGGATAAAGATAGTGTTGACCTTTAATCTCGGCATCTTCACCGTCAAAGTGAACGTTTTGAAGTTGCCTTGGTACGGGGCCGATATTTCCCCTTTCTACATCGTTAAATGCTTCATTTATTCCCATATACGCCGCATTGGATTTCGGTGCCATACAGGTAAGCACCACCGCATCGGCAAGGGGAATTCTCGCTTCGGGCATTCCAACCTGCAAAGCAATATCAACCGCTGATTTTACAATGGGGATAATCTGAGGATATGCAAGACCTACGTCTTCACAGGCACACACCATAAGACGGCGACATGCCGATGCCATATCTCCCGAGGCAAGTATTCGGGCCAAATAGTGAAGTGCGGCATCAGGATCGGAGCCCCTCATTGATTTTTGAAACGCGGATATACAATCGTAATGTTCATCCCCCGAGCGATCGTATCTTATGGGAGATGCGGCACTGATATCTTCTACCGTTTCTTCGGTAACCACAATTCCTTTTTCGGTAATATCTCCCGAATTCACACACATTTCGGTGATGTTCATTGCCTTGCGAACGTCACCACCGCAAACGGCGGATATTTTTTCGCAAATCTCATCCGAGACTATTATATCTACGCCCTTTTCTTCAGAAAGGATTTTAAATCCTCTTTTAACCGCGGGGACGACATCCTCTTTTGCTACGGGCTTGAACTCAAACACCGAACTTCGGGAAAGCAAAGCGTTATAAACGTAAAAATAGGGATTTTC
>JAZQJN010000007.1:0-1850 GCA_045541655.1 Acutalibacteraceae bacterium | reverse complement strand
GGGTATTTTGCCACAAAATCGGCATATCTTATCTCTCAAAAATACAAGGTGGATATGCCTATCACAGAGCAGTGTTACAAGATTTGTTATGAGAACCTTGATCCTAAAGAGGCAATAAAAGAACTGATGGGAAGAAGCGGAAAAGCGGAACAATGAGAAACGAATTTATTGAAACAGGAAAGATAGTGGGCACCCACGGTGTTCGCGGAGAAATGAGGGTTGAGCCCTGGTGTGACAGTCCCTCAGACCTTACAAAATACAAGACCCTTTATCTCGATAACAAGGGAGAAAATAAACTTAAAATCAAGACGTCCCGAGTGCATAAAAATATCGTTCTTATTACGGTTGACGGTATATCCACTATTGAAGAGGGAGAAAAATACCGCGGTAAAAAGGTTTATATTGCCCGAAAGGATCTTAAACTCAAAAAGGGTGATTATCTCATTGTAGATTTAATCGGCTGTGAGGTTTTTGATGATGAAACGGGTGAAAAATACGGAGAAATATCCGACGTTTCAAGAACGGGAGCCAACGACGTCTGGCACGTAAAGAATAACGATAAGGAATATCTTATTCCCGCCATACCCTCGGTTGTGGGGGATGTAGATGTGGGAAAAAATAAGGTTACCATCACCCCGTTGAAAGGAATTTTTGATGATGAGGATTGATTTTTTAACCCTGTTTCCCGAAATGTGCGAAAGGGTTATGAGTGAGAGTATCATAGGCAGAGCCACCGCCAAGGGACTCCTTGATTTTCACTATTTTCAAATAAGAGATTACACCGAAAACCGCCAAAAACAGGTGGATGATGCCCCCTACGGCGGTGGTATGGGAATGATAATGCAGGCACAACCTATTTATGATTGTTATCTTGATGCCCTTAAGGACTGCGATGAAAAACCTCACGTGATATTTATGTCCCCAAGGGGCAAAGTTTTCACCCAGGAAAGGGCAAAAGAACTTGCAAAAATGCCCCGTCTTATGTTTATCTGCGGACATTACGAAGGTGTTGACCAAAGGGTTCTGGATGAAATAAAGCCCGAAGAAATATCCATTGGCGACTACGTTTTAACGGGAGGAGAAATCCCCTCAATGGTGGTTGCCGACTCGGTTTGCCGCCTTGTTCCGGGAGTTTTATCGGATGAAACCTGTTTCACCGAAGAAAGTCATTATAACGGACTGCTTGAATATCCTCAATATTCCCGTCCCCGCGTCTGGATGGATAGAGAGGTTCCCGAAATTTTGCTGTCGGGGCATCACGCCAACATAGAAAAATGGCGTAGGGAAGAATCCCTTAAAATTACAAAAGAATGTCGCCCCGATATGCTGGAAAGAGCGGAACTTTCAAAGAAGGATAAACAGTTCCTAAAATCCCTTGAGGAGATAAAGATTGAGGAGTGACGTATAATTTTCTATTAAAAAAGACCTGCTACGGCAGGTCTTTTTTTGTTACCCCTCAACAGGGAATTTATCTATTTTACCAACTACACGATGTAGGATAAGCAAAGCATCGGATGCTGATATTTTGCCATCACCGTCAACGTCCCCCGCAGTCTTTTGTGCGTCGGTAAACTGGACTTTGCCAACCACCGCATGAAGAATTGCAAGGGCATCGGATGCACTAATTTCTTCATTTTCAGTAACAAGACCGTATTTGATTTCAGGGGTAGGTACATAATTATAATGCCAAGTAGCGTTAAGCAAAGCACTGTTGTAAAAACCTATACTAATATCATTTTTATCTTCTTCGCTACCTGTGTACCACACATCTTCGAGCCAGGTGCATTTATAAAATGCCAAAGATCCAATACTTGTTACACTATTTGGAATGGTTATGCTTGTAAGGCAGT
>JAZQJN010000006.1:0-2385 GCA_045541655.1 Acutalibacteraceae bacterium | reverse complement strand
AGTACCCACACCGCCCTGCATAGCGGTGATTTTATCCTCAACCGCTGCAAAGGAGGGGTTGGATATACGGGTATAGATGTGGTCGGCAGATTTAAGTTCAAAATATTGTGCCATAGAAAAGCAATCTTCATAGGCGAAGGTGGTGCTTTGATAGATAGGCATTCTTCTGGGTTCGGCACTTTTGGGTTTCCAACCCTCTTGGATACATTTTGTCTCGATATGACTCATAACAATAACTTCCTTTCGAAGTAATTTTCAGATTGCAAATTCAATTAATATTTAAGCAGATATTTCTCAACTTCCCAGGATGATACACGGGTGCAGTATTCTCTCCACTCGGTCATCTTTTGCTCAATGTATTTGTTGGATGTGTGTTCCCCTAAGGTTGTCATAATGACCTCATCCTTTTGCATTTCGGTAATGGCATCAAAGAGGGAGGAGGGCATTTTGCCAATACCCAGTTCTGCTCTTTCCTCACGGTCGAGTTCATAAACGTTTGAATCAACGGGTGGGGGAGGGGTAAGGTTTTTCTTTATTCCGTCAAGACCTGCCGCAAGACAAACGGCGATGCAAAGATAAGGGTTAGCGGAAGGGTCGGGACAACGAAGTTCAATTCGGGAACCCTCGCCTCTTGCTGTGGGAATACGGATAAGGGGACTTCTGTTGTGTGCCGACCAGGCGATGTGAACGGGGGCTTCGTATCCGGGAACAAGGCGTTTGTAGGAGTTTACTAACGGATTGGTTATAGCCGACATACTGCGGATATGTTCCATTGTACCTGCAATAAAGTTGTAGGCGATTTGGCTGAGTCCTACTTCACCCTCTTTATCGTAAAATACGTTCTTGCCGGTTTTTACGTCAAAGAGGGACATATTAATGTGCATACCCGAACCTGCGTGGCCAAAGAGGGGCTTTGGCATAAAGGTTGCGTGAAGATTATGTTCGGCAGCGATGGTTTTAACCACAAGTTTAAAGGTCATAATATCATCGGCGGCCTTTAATGCTTCGCTGTATTTGAAATCTATTTCGTGTTGACCCTTTGCAACCTCGTGGTGGGATGCCTCAATCTCAAATCCCATATCCTCAAGGTTAAGACAAATCTCTCTTCGGCAAAGTTCGCCCTCGTCAACGGGGGATTGGTCAAAATATCCGCCAACGTCATCGGTCTTCACGGTAGGACGTCCCTTTTCATCCTTTTTAAAGAGGAAAAATTCACATTCGGGACCAACGTTAAAGCGATAACCCATCTCCTCCGCCTCGGCAATAACCTTGCGGAGAATGTTTCGGGGGTCTCCCATAAAGGGGGTGCCGTCGGCTTTATATACATCACAGATAAGTCGGGCAGTTTTGCCTTGATTTAACTGACCGGGCATAACAACGAAGGTATCGATATCGGGATAAAGATACATATCCGATTCTTCAATACGGACAAATCCTTCAATGGATGAGCCGTCAAACATACACTTGTTGTTAAGTGCCTTTTCAAGTTGGCTTACCGTGATGGCAACGTTCTTTTGTGAACCGAAAATATCGGTGAATTGCAGACGGATAAAGCGAACTCCCTTATCCTTGCAAATCTGCATAATATCTTTTTTTGTGTACTTTGGTTTATCCAAAAAAACCACTCCTTTTTAGACAAAATAGGTATTAAACAAACAATTACCTATTTTATCCTACTTATACCACTACATTGTAGCACCAATGGGGGATATTGTCAAACATAAATTGGGGATATTTTATTGTAAATTACTATTGAATTATTATATTGTATATAGTATAATAGATTGGATATTATCATTTATTAGGAGAAGTGGGCGAAAAATGTTTGTAAATGATACCGAAATGGATAAACAAAGGGAGTTTTCTGCCCTCTCGAAAGAACTCCTAAAAGAGCGGTTTGGACACACCCCAAGGGCATATATCCACGTCTTTGGATGTCAGCAAAATATAAGCGACGGTCAGCGTATGGGCGGGCTTCTTGAAGGTATGGGCTTTGAGTTTACCGAAAATCTTGAAATTGCCGATTTGGTGCTCTACGTTACCTGTGCCGTCAGAGAACACGCACAGGATAGAGTTTTTGGAAATATCGGTGCACTGAAAAAACTTAAAAAACTAAATCCCAATATGATAATCGTTATTGCAGGATGTATGGTGCAACAACCTCACGTTGCTGAAAAGATTAAACAGTCCTATCCTTACGTCAGCATCGTAATGGGTACCCACGTTATCCACACCCTGCCCGAACTTATCTTTAACTTCATAAAGAATAAAAAAAGGGTGTTCAGTTGCCCCCAATGTGATGGTATTATCGCCGAGGGAATAGAACCCCGCAGGGATGGACTAAAGGGATGGCTTCCCATTATGTACGGATGCAATAACTTCTGC
>JAZQJN010000005.1:0-7744 GCA_045541655.1 Acutalibacteraceae bacterium | reverse complement strand
ATCTATTGAGGCAAAACCGGGAGTATCTGCTACGTATCCTCCGTTTGAAAGCTTCAAGAGTTCAACGTGTCGGGTGGTATGACGTCCACGCCCTAATTTTTGGCTTATTTCCCCCGTTTTTAGCTGATATTCGGGACAGATAAGGTTAAGTAATGATGACTTGCCTACGCCCGAATTTCCCGCAAATACGTTGATTTTATCGATTAACGTATCACGCACCGCATCAACACCCTCGCCTGTACTGCAACATACGGTATAGGTATTGAATCCCGCCTTCTTATATATATCTATATATTCATCAACATTGGCAAGATCGGTTTTATTAAACACGATTATGGGTTCAATATCTTTATCTTCGGCTATAGCGGTAAGGCGGTCGATAACTATCGGTGATGGAGACGGATCCGCCGCTGAAACTACGATATATATTCTATCCACATTGGCAACGGGAGGACGTTCTAAAAATGAGGTTCTAGGGGATATTTCTTCCACCCATCCCTTACCGTTTGCACTGATAGATATTTTTACCCTATCTCCCGCAAGAGGGCTTATTCCCTCTTTACGGAATATACCTCTCGCTTTGCACTCATAAACAGTATTTTCCGACTCTACATAGTAGAAGCCGGAAATACCTTTTATTATTATACCTGTTTTCAAGTTTTCGCTCATCCTATTCGGTTTCTCCTGTATCAGATGAGGTTGAGTTATAAAGCAATGAAGAGGATAATACTGCCGGTTGACCTATCATACTATATTTACCTGTTTTGAAATCAAAACTATATTGAATATAGTTTTCTCCAGAATATTTAAGCCATACATTCCATGTTGTACCTGCAGCTGCATCCCTCAGATCTTTAGCGGTTAGTCCTAACATTTCGGGAGTAAATTTAATGTTGAAAACACCCGAAAGAACGGTAGGATCTACATTTGATGCACCAGAAAGGGAAACAGGAGATCCATTGTAAAATGCGGTAATAGTAAAGATTTTTTCTGCCATATCGGGAAGGGGCATATCAACGGTAATAGAATATCCACTACTTACAACAATATTAATAGGATCATTCTTTTTGGCTGAACTGCCTGAACCAACACTTTGTCTAATTACATATCCAACGGGGTATGAACTCGATTCATAGGTGACGTTGCCGAGAGTTAATCCGTCACCCTCAATCTTTCGTTTGGCTTCACTCTCTTCAGAGCCAACATAGTTCCCTACGATAATATCAATGGGAGCAACACCTTTACTTACATAGATTGTTACCTTTTGTCCTGCATTTATTGTGCTACCCTCGCCCGGAGTCGTTGCTACAACGTATCCTTGTGGTATTTCTTCGTTAAATGCCTCAACAATGGTGATGTCAGATACAGCTATGCCCATTTGCTCTAACTCCATTTTTACATCTTCCGCCTTGTAGTTGGTGAATCGTGGCATACTCATTGCTTTATTGCCAAGGGACACAACAACAGTAATCTCGTGTTTTCCCTTTAACATTTTGCCCTCAGTGGGGGTTTGAGACATAATTTTACCTGCTTCATATTTAGCACTGTACTGGCGTTTATCTCCCTCAATAATTGTGAAATCTTTATATTCATCAGAATTCTTCACTTCATCATAATAGAGTCCTATTAAATTCGGGCATTTGATTTCTTTTCCTGTGTTACCTGAGCAGGGACCCCAGTTGAGATATTTGCCTGCCATAATTGTACCAAGCACAATAAGACCAATAACAAAAGCAGTAGCTACACCGAGAAGAATAGGAATAATGGGAGCTTTCGCTTCTTCTTCATTTTCTTTTGTCATTTGTTTATTTATTGGTTCATCATTAATATATTTAGTGGGTTCTTTGTCAACGAAATATTTATACTCAAATTGTATTGAGGGATTACTCTTGAATTTTTCAATATCCATAAGCATTTCTGCTGCCGACTGATAACGGACTGCCGGTTCTTTTTGCATTGCGTGAAGAGTAATTTCTTCAAGTCCTTCAGGAATACCGGAATTGATGCTTCTTGGACTAACGGGATCGTTTTGAAGTTGCATTATCGCTACAGACACAGTACTCTCTGCATCGAATGGCAATCTACCTGTAAGCATTTCATAAAGTAATACGCCTACCGAATAAATATCGGACTTTTCGTCGGTAATTTCTCCCCTTGCTTGTTCGGGGCTAATATAATGTACCGAGCCGATTGCTTTATCGGTAATTGTTCTGTGTTCGCTTCTGGAAAATCTTGCAATACCAAAGTCGGTTACTTTAATGGTACCATCCTGTAAAAGCATAATATTTTGGGGTTTAATATCTCTATGAACAATGCCTTTATCGTGGGCGTGTTGAAGTGCCTTAAGCATCTGAGTAACAAAATGAAGGGCATCTCGCCAACGAATTACCTTTTGACGCTCAATGTATTCTTTAAGGGTGATACCGTCAATATGTTCCATAACAATATATTGAAGGCGGTCACCTAAACTAACATCAAAAACCTTTACAATATTGGGATGAGACATAACCGCAATTGCTTTGGACTCGTTCTTAAAACGACGGCGGAATTCCTCGTTTGCAAGAAATTCATCCTTTAAAATTTTAACAGCAACCTCGCGATCATCAATGGTATCGTATGCCTTATATACAACCGCCATACCACCAATGCCGATAATCTCTTTTATTTCGTAACGACCATCCAGTCTTTTTCCTACATACTTATCCAAAAAAATCATTCCTTTCGGGAAATGCTTATTTCTATTTCTGTATTACTACTACAGTGATGTTATCTCCACCGCCGTTTTTATTGGCTAAATCAACAAGAATTTCAGGACATTCCATCAGAGGATGTTCCTTCAGCACCGAGGATACTGCTTCTTTATCTACAAAATTTGTAAGTCCATCGGTGCAAATAAGAATGCCTTCTCCCTCATCTAAATCGACCTCACAGTAGTCTAATTCAAGAATTTCATCAACGCCGAGTGCCCTTGTGATTACATTCTTTCTTGGATGTATTCTTGCATCCTCTTCACTTAACTGTCCACTTTCTAAAAGAGTTTGAACAATGGAATGATCCTTTGTGATTTGTTCAAACACACCATTAGATGATATTTTGTATGCACGACTATCCCCCGCATGGACAATGTGGGCGATTCCATCGGAAATTATTGTGGCTACAATTGTTGTACCCATCCCAGATAGAGATTCAACCGACTTTGACATATCGAAAACATTGATATTCGCTGCCGCTACCGAAGATTTAAGCAGATTGCATATTGAGTTTGAACCCATTCCTTGACGGAAGGTAGAGGATATTCTTTCTGAAACAGTTTTAACAGCGGACGCCGAGGCAATATTGCCTCCATTTGCACCACCCATACCGTCGCAAACTACCGCCCAGGCAACCGAACCTGCAAGTTCTCCTGCAGCGTAAGAATCCTGGTTGGTTCTCCTTTGGCGACCAATATCGGTTTTACCTGATATTTTCAATGTTTTCACCTCGAATACTATGAATTTCTTTCTCCTGCCAACTGGCCGCAGGATGCATTTATATCGCTACCTAAAGTTCTGCGAATGGTAGCGTTAATTCCCATACTGTTTAAGAGTTCGCAAAACTTTTTAGAATTTTGTGAGGGTTTATATTCCTTCCCCGAAACAGTATTTAAAGGAATAAGATTTACGTGACACAACATTCCTTTTAACCTATTGCTGAGTTCCTTTGCACATTCTTCCGAATCGTTTACACCCTCTACAACGGTGTATTCGAAGGATATTCGCCTTTTAGTCACACTAGTATAATCTTTACAAGCGGTTAAAAGTTTTTCTATGTTCCATTTATTATTTATGGGCATCATTTCACTTCTTAACATATCGTTGGGGGCGTGTAATGACACCGAAAGTGTAATTTGTAATTTTTCTTTAGATAAATCGTACATTTTATCCACCAAACCGCAGGTGGAAAGGGAAATATGCCTTGCCCCGATATTTTTGCCCTCATCATCATTTACAAGATGCAAAAACTTGAGGGTATTTTCGTAATTGTCGAGGGGTTCACCCATTCCCATAAGTACAACGTTTGATATTCTGATATTTAAATCTTTTTCGGCGGCGGTTATTTGGGATAACATTTCCCCGGGTAAAAGATTTCTTTTTAATCCATTCATTCCCGTTGCACAAAAAACGCAACCCATACGGCAACCTACTTGGGTAGAGATGCAAATGGTATATCCGTGATGATAACTCATTACCACCGATTCGATTTTTTCTCCGTCATAAAGAGAAAACAAGTACTTAACGGTGCCGTCTATTTCAGACACGAGTTTTCGCTCTATTTTAGCAGAGGTAAGAATATATTTTTCATTCAACTCGTATCGCAAATCTTTTGACAGGTTGGTCATTTCGTCAAAACTATCTACACCCTTTGATAACCATTCGTAGATTTGTTTTGCACGAAATTTTGGTATTCCTATCTCTGACAGATCAAGGGCAATTTCCTCTTTGGTCATTGATTTTATATCTTTTCTTTCCAAAGTAATGCTCCTTATTTCTTTTTGAATGCTGAAATGAAAAATCCATCTGTACCGTGAACGTGTGGCATAAGTGTTATCATATTATTCGGTTCATTCATTACCCTTTTTAGATCAGGTAAAATCTCAACGGGTTCAAAGGATTTATGTTCATTTAAAAACCGTTCAACAGTTTTTTGATTTTCAAAGGGATTAAGGGTACAGGTGGAATATACCGCCACTGCACCACTTTCCATTCTATCCACATTTTGACATAATATACTGTATTGCAAATCGGGAAAAATGTCAAGATTTGCTACATTTTTGTAACGAATTTCGGGCTTTCTGCGAATGATACCAAGTCCCGAACAAGGCAGGTCAAACAAAACTTTATTAAAGGTTCCAAGCTCAGGGTTATTTATCTGTGCATCGTTAATTTGTGCCTTTATAATATTTATTCCAAGGCGGGAGGCACCATCGTTTATAAGTTTGATTTTATGGTCGTACAGGTCGAGAGATAAAAGTTCACCTTCGTTTTTCATCATCTCTGCCATTGTGAAACTTTTTCCACCGGGTGCAGCACAAAGGTCAAGCACTCTTTCACCTTTTTCAGGATTCAATGCCTCACAGCACAGTCCTGAAGCGGTATCTTGAACGTGGAAGAAGCCATCGATAAACTGTTGGCATTTTTCGAGGGACCCTAGTCCCGATATTTCGAGATAATCTTTACAAACAGATGATTTTTCTACCTTTGCTCCTTGTTCACAAAGGGCGGATTTAAGGTCGTCAGAATTTGTCTTTAAGGTATTTACTCTAACGTTAAGGGTTGGTCTTCCAAAGGAGTGAGAAAGTATTCCTATGGTATTCTCTATTCCATAATTATTGACAAGGTGGGTTGCCAACTCTTTGGGAACGCTGTATTCGACCGAAAGTTTGTCAATATTTTTTAGTTTTGAAAGGTCAAGAACATTCTCCCCTGCTCTTGCCACAGAACGAAGCAGTCCATTTACAAAGCCAGACGCTTTGGACTGTGATGAATTCTTTATTAGTTTTACCGACTGATCAACTGCGGCACTTTCAGGGACTTTATCCATAAAAAGCATTTGGTATATGCCCATTCTTAAAACGGTGCGAACCTCTTTAGATATTTTGGAGGGAGGAAGTTTTGAAAACTTACCAATTATATAATCAAGGGTAATTTCTCGTTCTAACACGCCGTAAAAAAGGGCTGACCCAAAAGATGCATCCCTTACTTCAAGTTGGGAGGTGGTCAAAATATTATCCCAAACCAGGTTTGAATATCCACCTTCATCGATACGGAGCAATGCTTTTTTTACTATTTTTCTAACGTCTGCCATTATTATTTATCAATCCCGTCTTCTTCCTGAAAATCTAAGCACGAAGTATAGCATTTGAAGTAAACTTTGGGCAAGTGCGGCAACGTATGTCATTGCAGCGGCGGTTAAAACCTTTTTCACACCTTTGATTTCGCTTTCGGTATATAATCCTGATGACTTGATATATGCTACCGCTCTACGGCTTGCGTTAAACTCTACGGGCAACGTTACAAGTTGAAAAAGAACTGCAAGACCGAAAAATACAATTCCTAAATTAACCAGAAATGGTGCAGCAAAAATTGCTCCAAACATACAAAGGGGAATTGCCAACATTGAGCCAAAGTTACATACAGGAACAATGGCGGTACGAAGTTTTACAGGGAAATAATTTTTATGGTGTTGCACTGCGTGACCTGCTTCGTGGGCAGCAATTCCTACTGCCGCTATCGAAGTTGAATTACCAACATCTTGACTTAAAAATATGGTATCTTTTGCTGGATGGTAATGGTCGGTCATTTCACCATTAACCATACCAATATTCACACCATGAACATCGTGAGTTGCCATTAAATCTCTGGCAGCCATAATGCCTGTTATATTTTTTGTTGTACCAATTCGACTGTATTTGCTGTATTGACTTTTTACGTATATTTGTGCAGCAAATACCAGAACAATGGCGGGTATCATAAAGATATAATATTCAAAATAATAGTAATTAAAGAAAAACATAATTTCTCCTTCTTAGTTTAAAAACCAAATATATTTTTTCCTTTTCCTCTGAGGAAATCTCCACCGCTCATACGTTTTCCGCCGGGGAGTTGCACCTCTTCAACGAGGATACCGTTTCCATCCCCGCAAACATAGATAAGGTTTTTGAGATTGTTGAGAGGTTTACCTACTTCACCCTCACAGTTTTCAACCACCGATGCACGATATATCTTCATTACTTCGCCGTTGGGAAGTTCGGTGGTGGCGGTTGGCCAAGGATTTAATCCCAATATCTGATTTCTAATCTCTAAAGCAGGTTTACTGAAATCTATTGGGGACATATCTTTTGATATCATTTTGGCGTAGGTTGCCTCATCATCGTTTTGCTTTACGGGGGTTATCTCTCCCCTTTGTAATGCTTCGAGGGTTGGAATTATCATATCGGCGGCAAAAATACTTAATTTTTCAAAAAGTTCTTCGGTGGTATATCCACAGGTGATATCTATTTTTTCTATTGTAAGGATATCCCCTGTATCAAGTCCTTCTGCCATTTGCATTACGGTAACACCCGTTTCTTTATCGCCATTTATAATGGCTCGTTGGATGGGTGCTGCACCTCTGTATTTGGGAAGGATTGATCCGTGAAGATTTATACATCCCAAAGGTGGAAGATGAATAATTTCGGGGGGAAGTATCTTACCGTAAGCCGCTACCACAATAACGTCTGGATTTATTTCCTTCAAGATGTTATATGCTTCGCCATCCCTTAAAGTATCGGGCTGATAAACGGGAATTCCGTTTTCTTCAGCCACCACCTTAACAGGGGGTGGGGTGAGTTTATGTCCACGATTTTTCGGACGGTCGGGCTGACAAAACACCGCAGAAACGGTATGATTACTGTCAATTAATTTTTTAAGGGAAGGAACAGCAAAATCGGGGGTTCCCATATAAACTATATTCAAAGGTATCACCTCTAAAAACTCACTGTAATATGAATTATTCTAACCACTCTTTAACATGGGTGGGGAAAAGTATTCCGTCAAGATGGTCTATTTCGTGACAAAATGCTTTTGCAAGAAGGTCGGTCCCCTTCGCGGTCATTGCATTTCCGTTACGGTCAAAGTAGTTTACGGTTACCTTTTTGGGACGAACAGTGATACCGTATTTACCGGGGCAAGAAAGACATCCTTCACTGCCCTCTTGCTTACCCGAT
>JAZQJN010000004.1:0-3267 GCA_045541655.1 Acutalibacteraceae bacterium | reverse complement strand
AGCATCTTCAGGGATAAACGTAATGGTGTTTGCTGTTGTATCTACGGTTACTTCGTGCTTACCACCTAAAGTATCAACAATAATCTTTTCGATTTCAGCTTTTGCATTTCCATCGGTTGAAACATCAGTACCTGTTGCAGTTGAATTTTGTGAGTCAGCAGAGGTATAACTGTAAGTAACAATGGTTTCGGGAATATCTGCCATTGTAATAACAAATTGATTTTCTTTACCGGTAATATCGGTACTGAAAGAAATATCCAAATCATCATTACCTAAAACTTCAGTAGCGACATTTTTAATTTCTTCCTCAGATATTTCTTCAGCGGTGTAATTATAACTGAAAATTGTACCACCTTTGAAGTTGATATCTAACTCAGTGCCTAAAATGATATTAACAATAATTCCGCAAAGGATAATACCAAGTGAAATGTAGAGGAAAATATTTCTTTTTCCAAAAAAGTCAAACATTTTTCTTTCCTTAGCCATTTTTTACACCTCCGTAAAGTACGGGATTACGGAAACATTTAAATCTTGAAACGCCTTTAAGCATAAGTTTAGATGCGGTAACACCCATAATAAAGTTGAAGATTACACCAATTAAAAGAGTAAATCCGAAGGAATAAATTGAACCGGTTATACTGTTGGCAATAGAGAGACCGGGAATATATCCAATAGAATGGTTATACAACCACATAAAGGGATACATGATCTTTGACCACATTCCACTATAAGGTCCAAATATACCCATAAGAATTGCGGATACGATAATAACTGTAACGTTACCATCGAAGATAGCGGAGAAACCACTATCGTAACCTGCATCAATAGCACCATCGATGGTTTTATTATTACCTCTTAATTCTTCTTTGATACGCTCAGCGGTAATAACGTTGGCGTCTACACCCATACCAATTGAAAGAATTAGACCTGCAATACCGGGGACTGTCATTGTGAAGGATTCCCAAGTCCAAAACCATTCTGCACCAAAGAAACCGGAAGTGCATGCGATTAGACCGGCAACTTGTCCAAGAAGGGCAATACATGCAATTGCACCGGGAAGACGATATACCAAAATCATCATAAGGCAAACAAGTGAAAATGCGATAATGCCTGCAATAAGCATAACATCCAAGGATTTCTCACCCAACGTAGGATTGATAACACGGATGGTATCATCAATCTTTAGTGCGAAAGGAAGAGAACCGGCATTGATTTTTTGTGCAATTGATTCTGCATCTTCAAAAGATTGAATATTTGTAATAACAGCTTCACCATTGGTAATTGCGTTTTGAACGGTTGGTGCAGACACCAAGGTATCATCCATATAAATAGATATTGGAGTGCTCGAACCAGCAAGTTTTTGGGTTGCTACTGCAAACTTACTTGTACCTGCTTTGGTCATTTTAAGTTGAACTACATAATAGTTGTTTTCAGAATCATAACCGGGTTCTGCACTTTCAACGTCTTCAGATCCTTGAAGAATAAGAGCTTCTGCATTGTTCTCTTGGCCTTCATAGAAAGAAATCATAGCAGTTTCGCCAAGTTCCTCTACCGCGGCAGCGGGATCATAGTCGGTTTCTTCTGATTGCCAGGGGAAACGAACAATTATTTGATTATTTTCATTATCGGTATAAACCTCACTATCGGTAATATTAAGGTTTACAAGACGGGTATTTATGATAGTTTCTGCCGATGCCATATCTTCATCGGTAATATTGGCTAACTCGCTACCCGAAACAGCAGGTGTAAAGATTGCTTCGACACCCCCTCGAATGTCGATACCCCATCTTATGTCGGACGCACCCTTGATATAGACCTTTTTCATATCACCAAAATAGTTGCCAATTCCAAAGAATGCAAGGTATGTGAATACGAAAATAAGTGCAGCGACAACAAAGAAGGTAATCTTTCCTGAACGCTTTTTCATTTGGCTTTCCCTCCAAAATGTAATGATTTTGTTCTTATTTTTAATACAAAAAGAACACTGCATGCAATTATACATACTATCTTTGTGATTATACAACTTTTACATATAAAAGTCAATGATTTTTATCCTATATTACACAAAAAAGATTGCTAAGGATCAGAGATTTCTCCTTAGCAATCTATATTGTTAAAAATTATTTACCGCCATTTTTTATGTAATCAATGTATTCTTCAAGGCACATTCCCAATTGTTCAATTCTTTTGGCGTGTTTTACACCAACAAAGCGGAAATGCCACGGTTCATATATTACATTTGTAATGTTTTGTTTTTCCTTTTCATAACGCAAAATAAAACCAAACTCGGTACAATGTTCTTTTAACCATTTTCCCTCTCTTGTGTTGGCGAAGCGTTCTTCTACATCAATAAAGTCAACAGCCAATCCACATTCGTGTTCACTTGTACGAGGTCTTGCAACAACTGTTGCTGCCTCAACTTCTGCCTGTTCACGTGTAAGAGATGGATTTGCCTTCATTACTCTTTGAACCTTATTATTGAAGTTTGATGTTTGCATATCTACGGTACGATAGGCAGAAATGGGATAAAGATTTAAACCATCACGAGCCGCCGCATTAACCATATCTTTATATGCGGCAACAACTCTTGAATCAAGTCGATAATTATAATTGCTTGAGTGCACGGTCGTTAAACTATCAGGAGTCCATTTGGAAGCAAGGCGATTGTCCTTATTAACCAAAATAAGATACCACTCATTCAGCTCATCCACACCCGATTTTGTATATGATATATAATCTCCATTTGATAAAGTGTTTTTGGTGTAACCGCTGTCTTTAGAAGATACGACAGAAGACGCTGCGGCTGAGGATTCAGGGAGTGATGACACTTCAACTACAGACGATTCGTTATTAACAGATGATACGTCTGACACAACCTCTGAAACATCAGATGGTTCTTCAATATCATCTCCTGAACATACACAACCAACCATATTAAACATCAATGAAATGATAAGGATAACAATGATTATCCCTATTGCATAAATTGTAAATTCAAGTTTGCGACCGCCGGATTTTCTACGATTTTTATTTCTTTTACCACTCATAAATTAAAACCTCTTTATTTTATAATAAGAGTCTCGCCATCCATATCTGCGGGCTGCTCAATGCCCATAATATCAAGCATTGTGGGAGAGATATCGGCAAGTTTACCACCCTCGCGAAGTTTACAATCCATACCACATACAATAAATGGTACAAGATTAGTGGTATGTGCGGTGAAGGGTTCCCCGTTTTCTGCCATAAGATCAGCATTACCGTGGTCAG
>JAZQJN010000003.1:0-2284 GCA_045541655.1 Acutalibacteraceae bacterium | reverse complement strand
GTTAATTTACTATAAATTATAAAAATGCTTATAAATGTAAATAAAGTACTTGCATTTTTGAATAAAAAGTATTAGAATAACAAAGATAATAATATCTTAGGAGGATATAAAAATGGTAAAAGTTGCAATTAACGGTTTCGGCCGTATCGGTCGTTTGGCATTCCGTCAAATGTTCGTAGCAGAGGGTTATGAAGTTGTTGCTATCAACGACCTCACCAGTCCCAAAATGCTCGCACATCTTCTCAAGTATGACACCGCTCAAGGTTCTTTCTTGGGTTCTGTAAGTGATCCCAAACACACCGTTGAAGCTACTGATGATTCTATCATCGTAGATGGCAAAGAAATCAAAATCTATGCCGAAAAAGACGCTAATGACTGCCCCTGGGGCGAATTGGATGTTGACGTAGTTCTTGAATGCACCGGTTTCTACACCGCTAAAGACAAGGCAGCTGCTCACATCAACGCAGGTGCTAAGAAAGTTGTTATCTCTGCTCCCGCAGGTAACGATCTTCCCACCATCGTTTTCAGCGTAAACGAAAACACCCTTACTAAAGAAGACAAAATCATCTCTGCTGCTTCCTGCACCACCAACTGCTTGGCTCCTATGGCTAAAGCTCTTAACGATTATGCAGCTATCCAAAGCGGTATCATGACCACCGTTCACGCTTACACCGGCGAGCAAATGATTCTTGACGGTCCCCAACGTAAAGGTGATCTCCGTCGGGCCCGTGCAGGTGCCGTTAACATTGTTCCTAACTCCACCGGTGCTGCAAAAGCTATTGGTCTTGTTATTCCCGAACTTAACGGCAAACTTATCGGTTCTGCTCAACGTGTTCCCGTTCCCACCGGCTCTACCACCTTGTTGGTTGCTGTTGTTAAGGGCAAAGATGTTACCAAAGAAGGCATCAATGCTGCTATGAAGGCCGCATCTTCTGCTTCCTTCGGTTACACCGAAGAAGAACTCGTATCTTCTGACGTTATCGGTATGACCTACGGTTCTCTCTTCGATGCTACCCAAACTATGGTTAGCAAGATCGATGATGATACCTATCAAGTACAAGTTGTTTCTTGGTATGACAACGAAAACTCCTACACCAGCCAAATGGTTCGTACCATCAAATACTTCGCCGAAATCTAATCCGCTTTCGGTATAAAATTATAACCAACACCGAGGGCTTAAGTCCTCGGTGTTTTTCTTTGGGAGATAGAGATGCATCCTTACTTTAACCTTTTTGGAATAGATATAAGTTCCTACGCCATTTTAACCGCCCTTGGTGCAATGGCGGCGGCTTTGTATATAATTTTCACATTCCAAAATGAAAATTACAATGGAATAAAGATATCAATGCTTGGTCTCGGATGGGGACTTGGTGTGCTTTTTGGCGGAAAGATACTTTATTTCCTCACCCGTCTTCCCGAGGTTATAGATAAACTTGACAGAGCCACCTCAAAAGGTGATAATTGGGATGCAATATCCTTTGGTTTTTCGGGACTTGTCTTTTACGGAGGACTTATCGGAGGGCTGATTTTCACCCTTGTTCTTTGCAAACTGTTCAAAATGAACACCCTTAGATTTCTTGATTATATGACCCCCGCCATCCCTCTTTTTCACGCCTTTGGTCGTGTGGGATGTTTCTTAACGGGATGTTGTTACGGTATCCCATCGGATTTTGGATTTACCACCACCGATGCCATATTAAAATCCTGCAACGGAGTTAATCGTTTCCCCGTTCAGTTATTGGAAGCGGCCTTGAACCTTGTGTTATTCGTTGTTTTGTTTGTTATGAGGAAAAAACCCTGCAAAAAAATGCGTCGGGGAGATATCTTTTTCGCCTACATTTTTAGTTATTCTGTCATTAGATTTTGTCTTGAATTTTTAAGAGGGGATGCCCTCAGGGGCGTGTGGTTTACCCTCTCCACAAGTCAGTGGATAAGTATTGCATTTATTATACTCACGCTTGTTCACGTCATTTTCTTTAGAAAAAAGCAACCTCTTTTGGTTGATGAATTATAAAATATAAACTTTTAATGAGGTATAAAATATGAAATGGTTTATTGCATCGGATATCCACGGAAGTGCATACTTCTGCAAACTTCTCCTTGACCGATTTGAAAAGGAAAATGCAGATAAAATTTTGCTTCTTGGGGATATTCTTTATCACGGCCCGAGAAATGACTTGCCGAAGGATTACTCTCCAAAAGAGGTTATCGGTATGCTTAATCCCCTTAAAGATAAGATTATCTGCGTTAGGGGCAATTGCGATACCGAGGTTGACCAGATGGT
>JAZQJN010000002.1:0-6707 GCA_045541655.1 Acutalibacteraceae bacterium | reverse complement strand
ATAAAGACCCTTAAACTCTCTTGTGCGTTCAAAGGCAAGTACATCTCGTGGATTTTCCACAACGCAGATAATACCTTCATCTCTACCCTTACTCGAGCATATTGAACACACCTCTAAATCGGTAAGATTCTGACAAACCTTACAGGTGTGAATTTTTGTTTTTGCTTCCATAATTGCCTCGGCAAATTGTTTGGCTTCTTCAAGGGGCAAATCAAGAATATGAAATGCCAAACGTTGAGCGGTTTTGCTTCCGATTCCGGGAAGGGATGCAAAACGGTCAATGAGATTTGCCAATGGTGCGGTATCGTACTGTGCCATATCTTAGAAAAGTCCGGGGATATTGAGTCCGCCGGTAACCTTGGACATTTCTGCACTTGCGGTTTCATCAACCTTTTTGGCTGCCTCGTTAACGGCAACCTTAATCATATCTTCAAGCATTTCGACATCATCGGGGTCAACTGCTTCGGGATTGATAGAAATAGAATTGATTTGATGAGTACCACTCATAACGACCTTAACCATTCCGCCACCTGCGGTGCCTTCGTATTCAGATGCTTCTAATTCTTCTTGAACACGTGCTGCCTCTTCCTGCATTTTTTGTGCTTGTTTAAGCATGCTGTTCATATTGCCGGGGCCGCCGCCGTATCCTTGGGGTAATCTTGCTTTCATATTTTATTCCTCCGAGATAATTTTATTGTTTTGATAGTGCTTTTATCATTCATCCTTGTCGGATATTTCATTCAACAGGCCTTTTGATTGCATATTGGATAAAAATCCGCTAAGGGGATCTTCTTTCGCTTTTTCTTTAGGGCGATAAGGTCCAAGTCGGCAGGTCATACCCGTAACGTTTTGTATTGCTTTACGAATATCTGCCTTATTTGCGGGGTTTTGATTTATCATATCGAGAAATTCCTTGTTTTCGCACTTGATAAGCACCAAATTCCCGTCGATAAATGCTTCAGTACCTTTAAGAGCTGCAGCCATAAGGCGGTTGTATCCGCTGAGTTCTGCAACAACGTCGGGCCAAGCACCAAAGGATTTTTCCATTCCCTGAGGATTGTTGGAAGTTTCGGGAACAAACTTTTCTGCAGGTTTGTCTTCTTTGGTTTCGGGAATTTTTCCCTTAATGATATCTTCTTTAGCAGGAACATCTGGAGTTTCCACAATTTTTTCTTCCGCAAGGGATGTTGCTTCGGTTCCCTTTTTTGCGGGGATGGGGACAGCGGGTGCAAAAACGGGATCTTCTGCAACGGGGATATCCTGAACGGTGGTTTTTTGCAATATACTCTTCATCTTGGGCATACTGCGAATAAGTGCCATTTCAAGTTCTGCCCGTTTTGATGCACTGTATTTCATTCGTTCTAAAGCGGTTTGGAGATTATCGGTGGTCTTAATAACATCCTCAAGGGAGAATATAGCCGCCGTATTCATATAATTTAAGAGTTCATCTTTAGAGCAGGTGAGAAGTCGGGCGGGATTTGTAACGGTTTTGCAAATCATAATATTGCGGAAATGAGAGATAAGTTGGTCACAAACCCTATTCATTTCCTTGGATTGTTCGTGAAAATTGGCTAAAGCGGTAAGCACCTTTTCAATTTCGCCCTTTGCCACGCCGTCGGATATTTCAAAGAGCAGGTCATTACCCAAAACCCCTGCAATTTTCATAACGCTTTCCATAGTGATATGTTCCTCTCCTGCACATCGGTCGAGGAGGGATAAGGCATCACGGAGAGCACCGTCAGCAAGGCGGGCAATAAGGGATGCGGCATCTGCATCTAAATTCATTTTTTCTTCACTTGCTACGTATTTGAGGCGGGAGGCAATAACCTCACTGTCAATTCTGCTAAAGTCAAATCTTTGACAACGGGAAAGAATAGTGGCAGGAAGTTTGTGTACTTCGGTGGTGGCGAGGATGAATATAACGTGGGCAGGGGGCTCTTCCAAGGTTTTGAGGAGAGCGTTAAATGCCCCCGAAGAGAGCATATGAACCTCATCTATGATATAAACTCTATATTTACCTGCAGCAGGTTTGTAGTTGATCATATCTCTCAGTTCACGGATGTTCTGAACCGAGTTGTTTGATGCGGCATCTATTTCTTCAACATCAAGAATAGAACCGTTTTCAATGCCCTTGCATATTTCACATTCACAACAAGGGTTACCGTCAACGGGATTCATACAGTTAACAGCCCTTGCAAATATCTTTGCACAGGTAGTTTTACCCGTACCCCTTGAACCGGTAAAGAGATAGGCGTGAGCAAGATGGTTTGAGGTTAATTCGTTTTTAAGGGTGGTGGTGATATGGTCTTGACCCACTACATCGGCAAAGGTAGTAGGACGCCATTTGCGATATAAAACTCTATACATACATTCACCTCATAAATAAAAAAGAATAAGGGAACAACATATACTCTGGTGTGCGTACCCACAGACTTACTGCGTCGCACCGGAACGAACACTTAATGCTGCTCGGTTCCCCGCCTGACATGGTTCATGTCGCCCAGTCGCCCAGGGCCAATGGATACGCACGCCGGAATATATGGTGTCCCCTATGGATTAACCGATATTTATATAATTTGAGCCGTAATCGGAGGAGTCTTCTCTAATACTTTTTGCAATTTCGGAAAGGGCTTCGGCAATTTCTTTGCGAACGTTTTCTGCTCTTTCTTCGGTTTCGGATTTTACATTTCCACCGTAAATTTGTTCCTTTAGAACGCTCTTTTCGGCATTAACGTCGGAAAGACATTTAAGAAGTACATCTCGTTGAAGACTGCTTTCTTGCTCTTTGTTTTTAAGAAGTTTTTGAAGATTACGATATTCCAAAGCCACCATTTTGAGGTCGGATTTGACTTTAATAAGTTCATTTTGATAAAAACTCAAATGGCTTTCGACCACTTCAAGTTTTTGCAGGAGAGCAAATTTTGATTGGTCTAAGGTGGTACATTCCATAGAGAGTATATCATTCTTTTCATAAAGGGATGCACATTCCACCCTTAAAGCATCTCTTTCAGCGGTTGTGGCGGTAACTTTATCTTGTAAAACATCACAACGTTCGGTAAGTTCTGCAGTTACACCTTGGAGGCGTCTGACTTCATTTGCTAAAACAAAGTTTTGATGAGAATAGGTTTGTGCCTTTTCGGAAAGTTCCTCTACCTTAGCGGTAAGGGCGGCTATTTTTTCATTAGCATCATTTTTTATATTTTCTATTTGGATGGTATGGAGTTCGTTTTGTTGCAAAATGTAATCGGTAACCTGACGGCGACTAAAGCCGAACAGGGAAGAAGAAAATTTCTTAAATTCCATTTGCAACACCTCCACAGAAAATTCCCAAGGGTAAGTAAGAAACATATTATCACAAATTCTTAAAAAAATCAAGATATTTTATACTTAAAAATAAGATATTTATATTATATATAAAAAAACAATAAATAATCATTAAAATGTCGTTGCAAAAGGGACAAAATTGTAGTATTATGATTACTTGTAGAGGAATATCCTTACGAAGGGAAAGTAAATGAAAATGTTAGAAGTACTCAGAAACAAAAAAGGATTTATATGTGATATGGACGGTGTTTTGTATCACGGAAATGAACTTCTCCCCGGAGCAAAAGAGTTTGTAGAATGGCTTAATAAAGAAAATAAAAATTTTTTATTTTTAACCAACAGCAGTGAGCGTTCTCCCTTGGAACTTAAACAAAAATTAGGCAGAATGGGTCTTGATGTTGAGGAGAAAAATTTCTATACATCCGCTCTTGCTACTGCAGAATTTATCCGCAGTCAATGTCCGGGTGGCTCGGTGTATTGCATTGGTGAGGCGGGACTTCACAACGCTTTATATCAAGCGGGGATTAGTATGAACGATGTTAATCCCGACTACGTTGTTGTGGGTGAAACTCAAAACTATAATATTCAAAATATCACCAAAGCGGTGAAACTTGTAACCCAAGGAGCCCGTTTAATCGGTACTAACCCTGACCTTACAGGACCGGGGGAGGGAGGAGCAATCCTTCCCGCTTGTCGTGCTTTGATAGCCCCTATTGAACTTGCTACAGGACAAGCAGCATATTTCCTCGGGAAACCTAATCCCCTTATGATGCGTACAGGTAAAAAACTTCTTGACTGTCATTCGGAAGATGCGGTTATTATAGGCGACCGTATGGATACCGATATTATCGCAGGTATTCAGTCCACTATAGATACCATTCTTGTTATGACCGGTGTTACCGCAAAGGAAGACTTGGCTCATTTCCCCTATCGTCCCACCTATGTTTTCGATAGCATAGGCGACATAATCAAATAGGAGAAACTTAAATGAAAAACTTTCTTTATCTTTTGTTCCACTTTAAGACAAGAGAACTTTTCGTGGAGGATACAAACGACGGATTCATTCAGTTTTTCCGTTTTTGCTTTGTAGGAGGTGCCGCTACCCTTGTGGATATGGCGGTGGGTGTGGTCGCACGAAACCTTTTGCCCTCTGATTTTATCCTTAATTTAGGACTTTTCACCCTATCCCTCGATGCGGTGTCGGGGGCTTTGGGATTCACCGCAGGACTTGTTGCGAACTATCTTCTCAGCATCTCTTGGGTGTTCAAAAGAGATGATATAAACCGAGTTAAGGAGTTTACTGTGTTTGCCGTTATCGGCATAGTTGGTCTTTTTATAAACACAGGTGTTATGGAAGTTTTGGGTAAGATTATCACAAAGGAAAGCAATATCCTTTTTATCGTGAAAAAGGTAATCGCAACCCTTATTACTATGATTTGGAATTTTGCAGGCAGAAAACTTATTCTTTATAGGAATCCAAAGGAGGAAAACAAATGAAAAAAGTGATAATCATAGGTGCAGGTCCTGCGGGACTTACTGCCGCCTATGAACTCCTTAAAGATAACGGCAAAGAAGAATATGAAGTAATTGTTTTGGAAGAAAGTGATGCCATTGGCGGTATCTCCAAAACGGTCCAGCACAATAATAACCGAATGGATATCGGTGGGCACCGCTTTTTCTCTAAAGACGATGAGGTAATGAAGTGGTGGAGTTCCCTTATGCCTCTTCAGGGTAAAAATTCCTTTGATGATGATGTTTTGGGTAGAGAAAAACCCTTAAGTGAGGGTGGTCCCAATCCCGAAAGTGAAGATAGAGTAATGCTTATCAGAGGCAGGGTATCGAGGATATATTATCTTAAAAAATTCTTTGATTATCCTATTTCAATGAAGCCCGAAACCTTTAAGAATATGGGTCTTGCAAGGACTATGAAGGCGGGATTTTCATATCTTAAATCTGCCGTTATAAAAAGGGAAGAAACATCCCTCGAAAACTTTTATATCAACCGTTTCGGCAAGGTGCTTTACGGTATGTTTTTTGAAGGATACACCGAAAAACTTTGGGGAAGACACCCCTCTGAAATAGACGCTTCCTGGGGGGCTCAAAGGGTTAAAGGACTATCGATTTTTGCCCTTGTTAAGGATGTCTTTGGCAAGATTTTTGGTGGCAAAAAGGATAATAAAAAGGTAGAAACCTCTCTCATTGAACAGTATTGGTATCCAAAATACGGCCCTGGTCAACTTTGGGAAACCGTTGCCTCTGAAATTGAAAAAATGGGTGGCAAAATTGTCAAAAACTGCGGCGTAAAGGGCGTAGTTTGTGAAGATAATCAGGTCAAAAAAGTCGTTTGCAATACTCCCCTTGGTGAAAAGAGTTTAGAGGGCGATATCTTTATTTCTTCAATGCCCGTAAAAGACCTTGTTGAAGGTATTAGCGGAGATAAACCCTCCGAAGAGGTTTTGACCGTTGCAAAGGGGCTTCCCTACAGAGATTTTATCACTGTGGGACTTCTTGTAAACCGCTTAAATCTTGAAAACAAAACCAACATAAAAACTTTAGGAAATATCGTTCCCGACTGTTGGATTTATGTTCAGGAGCCGGATGTAAAACTTGGTCGAATTCAAATATTCAACAACTGGTCGCCCTATATGGTGGAAGACCCTCAAAATACCGTTTGGATAGGTCTTGAATACTTCTGCAACGAGGGGGACGAGTATTGGAATATGGATGATGAATCCTATATCAAATTCGCTGTATCAGAACTTGAAAAGATGGGTATTGCAAGGGCGGAAGACGTCCTTGATGCCCATAGAGAAAAGGTTAAGAAGGCATATCCTGCCTACTTTGACACCTATGATGAAATAGGTGTGGTTGTGGATTATCTAAAATCCATTAAGAACCTTTACTGTGTAGGTCGAAATGGTCAACACAGATATAACAATATGGACCATTCTATGGTAACCGCTATGCGTGCGGTGGATTGCATAAAAGGCAAAATTGATGATATTAATCTTGTATGGAATGTAAACACCGAGAAGGAATATCACGAGAAGAAGGAAGAAAAGTAGTTTAAGTAAGGGATGAAGATAGTGGCAAAGGCAAAAACGAAAAAACAAGATATTGTTAAACCATTAACCAACGAAATAGAGGAAAATATTAATTATTTGCCTAAATATTCTTTTGGTCTTCTTGTTATTGTATCCTTGTATGCAACGGTTTTTCACGCTATTGCCGATGCATACAATACCGAAACAAATTTTGTTCCCATAGTCTTTTCTGTCCTTACCCTTGTGGGGATTGCCCTTTACGGAGTTGTGGTTCTTTTTAAGGATAATATCCTTTCAAAAGAGATAATTACTACCGCGGTTGTTGGTGCAGTTGGTACG
>JAZQJN010000001.1:0-8191 GCA_045541655.1 Acutalibacteraceae bacterium | reverse complement strand
GTATCGGATAATTTTGATAGTTGATTCTCATCACCATCCGCCACCAAAGACACCACATAATCAATACTCTGGTCATTCAAAACTTCGCCCTTATTTATCATAGAAATTAAACTTACAATGGTGCGAGATGCTTTAGAAACATTCTCCGCTTCACCCGAAATTTTAAGTTCACCATCACGAACAATAATATTAACCGAATATATGGATTCAAGCCGACGGATATTGGAATCAAAGCTACCGAACAGTGCGGTTGCTTGTTCCATTCGATCTATATTTATGACCTGTTCAAACATCTTTACCTTACGATTCCTTTGTTAAAATTTTGAGCAAAATTCACATAATTTTTGAATATTTTCTATATCTTATATATTATATCATTAAAATATCAAAAAATCAATACCTTTTCACTAATTCCTATATTTTCTGAAACGCCGAATTTTTGGGTCAGTTTCAATGTCATTCCATCTTGTTGCACAACTTCTGACAATAGTTCGATTTTGCTATCTTTACCGTGAATTTTAAGTCTATTTTTTATATCATTTTTCCCTATCATTGTTGCTTCTTTTATCGATAAAAAATTGGTTTGTCTCACCTTGTGAGTGAACACTCCTTTTGTAATACCAAAGGGCAATTCAACACCGTCAATCGTTACATAATGTTTTTCAATATCCCTCTCCCAATTTTCATCCAATTTTCCCATATAAAGTGGAACATTTAAGTTAAAAAAGTGCAGGACATTTCGTATCTTTTTCTCTCCTGTATCGACAAGTATTTCTCGTTTTAGCGGAACATTCACGGTATAGGTTTCCTCACAAAAAGCAACCACCTCTCCCCTTGCCTGTTTCAGTGCAACCCTTCCGTTAGAATATTCTATAATTCCACTAATTAAAACATCCCCTTTAACCACTGCGTCCCCAACCTTGGCAACAGTTTTTCCCTCGGTTACTTTTATGGATTTTATCACACCATCACATTTTGCAACAATATTGTAGGGTTCTGAATTATTTTGCACCTTAGGGGGCTGTACTCTTTCGCTAACATTCACACTTAAAGTTGTCCCAACAGGGTTAATGGACATCCAAGCGATACCATCGTATTTTGTCATTATTCCTTCGGTAATATTACGAGAATCAAGATTTTTCTTTTTCATACCAACAAAAACATTATATTCTGAAAGTGATTTTTGTATGGATTCGGTTGATAAAGAATTATTCCCAACAATGGAAATATTCCACACATATCCCGACAACATATTAACAACGAGAACGCTTAATAATGCTCCCGTTAATATTCCATATCGATGGCGATTCTTATTCACAAAAAACGGAAGACCATATTTTTTAATTATTTTTAATTTAGATTTGCTCTTTTTAGCTTCAACTCGAAGGTTTTTATACTCATTCGCTTTAGTGTAACAAGTAATACAATCCATATTTTTTCGTATATCCCAGATATCACGATTGTGAATTCCACAGAGAGTAATAAACCTTTCACAAAATGGGCCTGATACTTTAAATTTTACATATCCCAATAAGTAGCAAATTAATTTATTAAACAAAATATATCACCTCTACTCAAACTCTATTGATTGAAAATTTCCCTTTATCACAACATAGTTTTTTTCATAGGATGAGATGTTCAAATCGCAACCTTTGAACATAATATTCTTATTCTTCAGTTTAAGGACAATGCAATCTTCATCATATTCAGATATTCCTTTGCACCCATCAATAATCGCTTCCTTGTTGCTATGCAAAACTATCCTTGCCCCTTTATCGATAGTTCCATAGGGCAAGGATAGTGCTTTTTCTATATTTTCAAATGAATTTTTCACAAATATCACCCAAAAATATATATTCGATTTGATGTGATTATATGACGGTTATTGTTATTCTGAAATTTCCTTAATAATTTTATCTGAATAATATTTAACGCCATCAAAATCCATTGCAGAAACATACTTTTGCTCAATTAAATCGTGGACTTTTTTTGCATCTTTTATAACCTTTGATGCCGAGTTTATGAGTTCTTTTGATGCCTTTAAATTAAAGACTACGCGTTCCTTGAATCTGTGTAATAATTCCATATTTCTAAAACGATTTGAATGTATAATTTTAGTATATTCATTATCTATACCGAGGAAAGAATTAACCGTACAAAACGCAAGAGATTTTTCAGGAATAATGATATGATCAATTTTTCTGTCTGGAAATAATACGCAAGGACAGGTAATTATATTATATCCATTATCTATTGCCTGTTTTCGTATCATCGACATAAACGTCGTGGAAACCGCTCCTAACTTATCTTCTATCGCAACAATCTTATTTGCATAATATTTCATAGTATTATGAAAGTATACAACTCCATTTCCTGTGATTCCGCTCAAAAATCTGATTGATTCTTCACCTTTACTATCTTGTTTTTTGTCAAAGAAAAGTTCCGCAGTGCTTTTTGCGGCGTATGCAACATCTCTTAAATTTGAACAGGCACAATCAATGGCAAAATTATCACTGAATAATTCACCTGCACCACCAATTAAATTTGATGCTTTATTGTGTAGTGATGAGTTAATCTTGCATAATGAAATTATCTCTTTCGAATTGTTTTTCAGAACATCGTTATTGAAGTATTCACTTAATGGAATTATTCTTTCTACTGCACCGGGATATTTGGGTTCTACAATATGGGGCGATGTACCATCCACGATAGATATTCCTAAATCAGGAAATACAACACCATCAAGAGAATTCATATCGGTTGAACAAAGTATTATTTCCGCTTTTTCTCCTTTTTCGATCATAACTTCAAGAACATTTTTCATAAGGGTAGATTTCCCCGTTCCCGGACCACCTTTTATAACGTACATTTGTTCACCTTTTTCTGCATTACACACCTTGTGAAAGCAGGATTTAAATCCTTTGGCAGAGTTTGCACCCAAGAAAAATACCGGTAAACTTTTGCATAATTTGTCAAATTTTTCTATTTCCACAGTAAAATCACCTCGAATTTATTTTTCGGCTTATAGTTCATATTATTCTACAACCAAAAAATAGTGAATTTTCACCCGAAATAAGCACTTTTAACATTGACAAATCCTACTCTTTACTATATAATGTATTTTAATTGTATAATTTACATATATTCTTAAAAAATTAGGAGTTGAAATTATGTTTGAAAAATTATTAGACACCATCGGTTTTGTAGCCGAAACCGATAAAGAAGTAGCCGATGCTATGGCACTTGAACTTGGTCGTCAAAGAAGAAACATTGAACTTATTGCTTCTGAAAACTTTGTTTCTCCTGCTGTTATGGCCGCTATGGGTAGCGTACTTACCAACAAATACGCCGAAGGTTATCCCGGCAAAAGATATTACGGCGGTTGTCAATATGTAGATATTGTTGAAGATATAGCAAGAAAACGTGCTTGTGAACTCTTTGGTGCAGACCACGCAAACGTTCAACCCCATTCCGGTGCACAGGCAAACCTCGCAGCGTACTCAGCCGTTGTTAATCCAGGTGATACCGTTATGGGTATGAACCTTGCTCACGGTGGACATCTTACCCATGGTTCACCTGTAAATATGTCAGGTATTCTCTACAATTTTGTGCCTTACGGTGTTAACGATGACGGATACATTGATTACGATGAAATGAGAAGAACTGCCCTTGAATGCAAACCTAAACTCATTGTTGCGGGTGCATCCGCTTATTGTCGTGCAATCCATTTTGATAAGATTGCCGAAATCGCAAATGAAGTTGGTGCGGTATTCCTCGTAGATATGGCACATATTGCAGGTCTTGTTGCAGCAGGTCTTCATCAAAATCCTGTGGAATACGCCGATATCGTTACCACCACAACCCACAAAACCCTTCGTGGTCCCAGAGGTGGTATGATCCTTTGTAAAGAAGAATATGCTAAAGCAATAGATAAAGCAATTTTCCCCGGTTCTCAAGGCGGTCCTTTAATGCACGTTATTGCAGGTAAAGCTGTTGCCCTCGGTGAAGCACTTACCGATGATTTTAAAGCATATCAACAAAGAATTATCGAAAATGCGTCCGCTCTTGCTTCTTCTCTTATTGCTAATGGACAAAATCTTGTTTCCGGTGGTACCGATAATCACCTTATGCTCCTTGACCTTCGTGGTACCGGTGTTACAGGTAAAGAACTTGAACATCGTCTTGATGAGGTTTATATTACCGCAAATAAAAACGCTATCCCTAATGATCCCGAAAAGCCCTTTGTTACCAGCGGTGTCCGTCTTGGCACTCCTGCTGCTACCTCCCGTGGTTTAGGTGTTGAAGAAATGAACAAGATCGGTGAGTTTATTTCCCTTGCAGTTACTGATTTTGACACTAAAGCCGATTATATTCGCGAAGGTGTTACTGAAATTTGCAAAAAATACCCTCTATATGAATAATTTATTTCAAACAAGGTGATCAAGATGTTAATAAAAAAAGATTATAAAGTTTTATTCCACGGAGATAGCATTACCGATGCAGGCAGAGATAGAGATGATGTTTATTCTTTAGCACCTAACGGTCATCCCTTTCTTTCTGCAGAGCGTTTTAATGCAGAACATCCTGAACTTAATGTAACCTTCTACAACAGAGCTATCAGCGGTTTTAGAACTTGCGATTTGCTTAATGTTTTAGAAAGGGATTTAGAGGAAATTAAGCCCGATTTAGTATGCTTGCACATTGGTATCAACGATGTTTGGCGTAGATATGACAGTAATATTTACACCTCCGCAGAAGAATTTGAACAAAACTTCACCGCAATACTAAAAACCATTGATAAATTTGGTGCAAAATGCGTTGTTTTGGGTCTTTACGCATTACCCGCTCCCGATAAAACTCATTGGAGAGAGGAAGTAAATGAAAAGATTAAAATCAGTGGAAAACTCGCTAAAAGACATGCAAACGCTTATATCAACGTTGATGAAGTTTTTGAAACCCTCCTTGATTTAGGTGCTCCTTGGGAAAGATTTTCTGATGACGGTGTTCATCCTACGTTCCAAGGTGCTCAAATTCTCTCAGACTGTTTCATTAAAGCGGTTAATCAAAAAGAAGGATTGTTTAAATAATCTCCCATTATATTTTCTTGAAAAGGATTTGTTTAGTTATGAATATTGATGCTTATAACCATATTATCGACACTATAGAACCTCTGTTTACTCAAAAGAATTTTTCTTTTGATGATAGTACAGGATGTTTCAAAGACGACACTACCGCATATAGAGTCGCATTTATTGAGGAGAAAAATCTTTTTGAACTCCAACGTTGTGAATTAGATGAAGAAAAAAATGTTGGAAATGACTGGAGCACCTTATCAAGTTGGTTGTTCTTACCCGACTACACTGTAAAGGATGCAAAATCCATCGCTAACGATTTTTGCGATACGCTTCAAAACAATTTTGGCCTTAAACCTAAAGTGAACGTTAACCGTAACGCTTTACCCGAAAAAACATCTAAAGATGAATGTAGTGTCAACACTCTTACGTCAAGATTCTTGACTATATTCCCTCAATTTAAGGATGAATATCCCAAATACATCACTTCAAACGGTATCTTCCTTTATGTTAAGTTTTATTCCGAAATTGGTGCTCCTCACTTAAAGGAACTTCTCGCCAACAAAGACAAAAAACGTCTTGAAAAGTATTTTGACACCCTGAATCACCACTATTGCGAAGGTGATAAAGAGGTTCGCTCATTGGTAAGTTCGGTAATTTTGGTTGAAGCAATCGGTAACGACAGCAACCTTCTTGAAATTGCAAAAGCATATATGGAAGATTACAAGTATCTTTTAACCGCCACCGAATTTTCTCTTAATCTTTACAAAAAGGGATTGGCCAAAAATGCCTAATAACAATTCTCCTATTGGAATTTTTGATTCAGGACTGGGTGGTCTGACCGTTGTCAGAGCTCTTAAAGGAATATTACCAAATGAAAGTATTATTTATTTTGGTGATACAGGCAGAGTGCCCTATGGTTCCCGCAGTCCTGAAGTCATCAGACAGTACGCCCGTCAGGATATTGATTTTTTACTCTCTAAAAACGTTAAGATGGTTATTGCTGCCTGTGGTACCGTAAGTTCGGTTGCTGCGGATATCGGCAACTCTCTTGATGTACCTTTTTTAGAGGTTGTATCCCCTGCCGCTAAATTTGCTGCTGAACATACAAGCAATAAAAACATCGGCATTATTGGCACCAATGCAACCATTAACAGCGGTTCTTACGAAAAAATCATACAAGATATTAATCCTGATATTAATGTTTTTACAAAAGGATGTCCTTTATTTGTATCAATCGTTGAAGAGGGACTTACTACCGAAGATAATGTTATCGCCTTAGAAACAGCAAAGCATTATCTTTTGCCCCTTGCCGAAAATGGAATTGACACCTTAATTTTAGGTTGTACCCACTTCCCTATTCTAAAACCCGTCATTTCAAAAGTTTTAGGTGATAACGTAAATTTAATTGACATCGGTGTCACCACCGCTGAAGCAACCGCAAAATATCTAAAAGAGAAC
Organism: Acutalibacteraceae bacterium; assembly: GCA_045541655.1. Classification (GTDB taxonomy): domain Bacteria; phylum Bacillota; class Clostridia; order Oscillospirales; family Acutalibacteraceae; genus UMGS1484. Next base: position 1,658 of record JAZQJN010000001.1, on the reverse strand, counting down.
AATATGCTCTCTGATGATGAAGGTCAATGTAAATTTTACGTCAGTGACCGTACTGCAGGTTTTTCTGCTGTTGCATCCCGCTTTTTAGGTCGTAGCATTGACGGAGAAATTGAAAGAATATCTTTGGAGCAAAAATAAATGAAGAAAGTTTTAATTAACATTACCGGTCAACAATCCGACGGTGAAAACGTTGAGGATATCTCAATAACCACCGAGGGTGATATGGATTTGACCGATTCAGGTTATCAGATTAAATACACCGAAAGTGATGAAGAAAACAATGATACCACCACTCTGCTTTCGGTTTTTACAAAGGATGGTAATGATTGCGTATCCCTTGACCGTTCGGGAATGATAAACAGCAATATGGTCATTGAAAAGGGTGCAAGAAACACTGCAATCTATAACTTTGGCCCTCTTTCTATGACGGTTGGAGTTTTCGGTGAGTATTTACATAGCAACCTTTGTGAAAATGGTGGTTCAATTGAAATGTGTTACACCGTAGATATCAACTCGGTTAGTGCAGGAAGAAATCATCTAAAAATAGATGTAACAAATACAAATTAGAAAGATATGGTGATATGCTTTGTCTATCATTATTGAAAAATCACAGAATTCAGTAAAAACTGCAATTACAAACGCTTTAGAAAAAGCGATTAAGGAAAATCTTTTACCTCCAGAAGAAATTCCCTCTTTTATTATTGAGGTACCCTCCGACCGTTCTCACGGAGATTTATCCACCAACGTTGCAATGGTATCTGCAAGAGCATTTAAAATGGCTCCCGCAAAGATTGCTGACATAATTATCGATTGTCTTGATCTTTCCGACACCTATGCTGTAAAGGCAGAAAAAGCAGGCCCGGGATTCATTAATTTTTTCCTTTCAAATCGTTTTTACAGCGATATTTTGAAAGATATTGAGGAAAAAGGCGACAAATACGGTCGCAGTGATATGGGTAAAGGAAAGTCTATTGATGTTGAGTTTGTATCAGCAAATCCCACCGGTCCTATGCATATCGGTAACGCTCGAGGTGGTGCTTTAGGTGATACCCTTGCAGGTGTACTTGATGCCGCAGGATACGATGTTACCCGCGAATTTTATATCAACGATGCAGGTAATCAAATTGAAAAATTCGGTCTTTCTCTCGAAACAAGATATCTTCAACTTTTTGATGATACTATAGAGATGCCTGAAGATGCCTATCACGGCAAAGATATTATTGACCACGTTGTTGCCTTTAAAGAAGAATATGGCGATAAATATGTAAACGTTGATAGCGTTGAACGTAAAAAGGCCTTGGTTGATTTTGCATTACCTAAAAACATCACCGCTCTTGAGACCGATCTTCGTAAATATCGCATTGAATATGATGTTTGGTATAGAGAAAGCACCCTTCATCAGAGTGGTGACGTTAAGAAAATTATTGAACTGCTTACCGAAAAGGGTCATACCTACGAAAAGGATGGTGCAATTTGGTTTAAAGCATCAAACTTTGGTGATGAAAAAGACTTTGTTCTTGTCAGACAAAACGGTATACCCACCTACGTTGTTCCTGATATAGCGTATCACTACAATAAACTTGTAACAAGGGGATTTGACCGTGCTATTGACGTTTTAGGTGCCGACCATCACGGATACGTACCTCGTTTAAAGGCGG